>CAYGKX010000624.1:329-2275 GCA_964350225.1 uncultured Rhodospirillaceae bacterium
GCTCTACGAGCACGATCTTGCCGAACCGTCCATCACGCTCGACGGACCGGGGACGACGCAGGCGCCGGAGAGGCCCGGACACGGGTTCTCTCCCGACATGGACAGGTTGCAGGGCTGCCTGGTCAAATCCGGCTAGCCTTCCGTATGCGGCCGGAAGCAGCGTGAGGCGTCGTCATTGTTGGCCTCGTTCGATTCGACCACGTCTTCGGGCGTGGCGGAATCGGCCATGACCTCGAAGAAACAGAAAGTGTTCGTGCCAGGCTGGCCGAAACAGGCGTCGGGAAGCTGGAACTCGTGGCTCGTCTCGGCGCCCGCCGCCAGCGCCGGCGTGTTGGCGGTGGTGCTGCTGAGCTGCGGGGGCAGGGGGTTGCCGTTGCGCCCGAAACGGACCCGGGTCACCGAGGGGCCGGCGTCGCCGTCTCCCCGGTTGCGCACGATCACGCGGATCCGCCGGTGCCCGTCGACCGGGTTGTCGGGATCGCCGAGGCAGTAGCCGCTGTCGCCGAGTTGCGTGCCGTCGCCGTCGAACGGCATGACCGGGCGCAGGTCGGGTTCATCCGTGTCGCCGCCGGTGTCCGGCGGTTCCTTGCCCTCGACCATGCGTTCCCTGATCTGTTCGACATCCATGGTCAGCCCATCGCCGCCACCGCCGCCGCCATTTCCGCCGTCGTCCCCGCCGCCATTGCCGCCATTGCCGCCGCCGCAGCAGCAGCAACCGCAGTTCCAGCCGCGGCAGCCACCCTTGCCGCCGCCCTTGAAGTCGTCGGCGCCGCCCGGAGCCGCCATCGCCGAGAGCGGGAGCGCGGTCGACGAATAGACCGCCGTCACGTCGAGGCTCGCCGGGCTCGTGATCACGACGAAGCCCTCGAACCAGCCGGAGGGGATCGTCCCGCCCCAGGCCTTTTCGGCGAGATCGCCGCAATCGGTCTTCAGCGCATGCAGCGGATCGAGATTGTCGAAGCCGAAATCGAAGGTCTCGCCCTGGGCCTGGTCGACCGGCGGGAAGCTGACGGCCAGCCGTTTGCGGAAGCGCACCGGCTCCATGCCGGGATTCAGCACATTGACCGTGGTCGCATAGGTTCCGGGGCGAAGCCGCTGGTCGGCCGCATCCTCTTGCGGTCCGCACACCACCTTGGCGGCGTACTGGTAGAAGGTCTCCGACCCGTCGTCGGGTTCGCCGTCGCCGTCGAGATCGACGCCCTCGACGCGCAGGCCGATATAGCTGGCATTGTTGCCCTCGAAGGATTCGGCGATATCGTCGTTCTCGTCGACGATGACGCCGATATAGCCGTCGCCCTGCGGCAGGTCCGGCGGCAGGTCGATCGACACCACACGGGTGTCCGGGTCGTTGCGCACGAAGTCGAAGCTCGTCCCGCCGAGCCGCTGGTCGAGCGTGGTGATGGTGTCGTCCGCCGAATAGTAGAAGCCGACCTCGACGCCTTCCTCCAGCGTGTTGCCGGAATTCTCGAAGGTGAACTCGGCTTCGATCGTCTGTCCGGCGGCGGCGATGTAGCGCGGTTCGAACTCGCCCGGCACCAGGTCCAGCAAGTCGCCGCCGGTGTCGCGGATCACCGTGCGGGCGTGGACGGAATAGGGCAGGTTGCAGGAATCGTGGCGCCAGTGGACGGCGCTGACGTCCGGCGCCTGAAGCACGGCCGGCGGGTTGTCGCCATAGACGTCGATCAGCCCGGCCGAGAGCCCCTCGCCGAGATAAGCGCCGGCATCCGCGCCGTTCGCCCACAGGTGCTGATAGGCATCACCCATCACGTTGTAGGTCGAGCAGTCGTGCCCGAAACCGACGGTGTGGCCGAGTTCGTGAACGGTCGCCGGGAGCGACGAGATGTCGCTGTCGTCGTCGCCATAGGCATTGTAGTCGGTCTTCACCGAGACCGGCCGCCAGTTGAAGGCGACGTTGAAGATCACGTCGCCCTCGACGATCGTGCAAC
>CAYGKX010000625.1:0-2260 GCA_964350225.1 uncultured Rhodospirillaceae bacterium
GCCATGGACCACGAGCGGGTTGATGATGTTGCCGACATCGTCGATGGCGACGAAACGTGCAATCTCCACCTTACCCGTATCCGGGTCGATCTCGACCTCACAGACATAGGCGCCGTAGGGGAAGTTGAAGTTCATCGGGTCGAAAAAGGCCTGCTCGTTCAGCCCCGGCTCCAGCTCCTCCAGCGGGTAGTTGTGCGGAACATAGGCCGCGAAGGCGACCTCGGCGATGTTCACCGACTTGTCCGTGCCGGCGACCTTGAAGTTGCCGCCCTCGAATTCGATGTCGCCCTCCGAGGCTTCCATCAGGTGGGCCGCAATCTTGCGGCCCTTGGCGATGATCTTCTCGCAGGCCTTGACGATGGCGCTGCCGCCGACCGAAAGAGAGCGGGAACCGTAGGTGCCCATCCCGAACTGGCTGTTCGCCGTGTCGCCCTCGACGATTTCGATATTGTCGTACGGCACGCCCAGGGTATCGGAAACGACCTGCGCAAAGGTGGTTGCATGGCCCTGACCATGCGAGTGCGAGCCGGAGAAAACCGTGACCGAACCAGTCGGGTTGAAGCGGACTTCGGCACTTTCATAGAGGCCTGCCCGGGCGCCGAGCTGGCCGGCGATGGCCGACGGCGCGGCCCCGGTCGCCTCGATCGGTGTCGAGATGCCGACGCCCCTCAGCTTGCCGCGCGACTTGGCGTCGGCCCTGCGCGCCTCGAAGCCGGCGTAGTCCGCCGCCTCGAGCGCCTTGTCCAAGGTCGCGCCATAGTCGCCGCTGTCATACAAGAGGGCAACCGGCGTCTGGTAGGGGAAGGCGTCGGCCGGCACGAAGTTCTTCCGCCGGATTTCCGCCGGGTCCATGCCCATCTCGTCCGCCGCGAGGTCGACGAGCCGCTCCAGCATGAAGGTGGCTTCGGGCCGCCCGGCGCCGCGATAGGCGTCCACGGGGGTCGTGTTGGTGAAGACCGCCTGCACGTCGGCATAGATGGCCGGTGTCGTATACTGCCCGGCAAAAAGCGTGGCGTAGAGATAGGTCGGGATCAGCGGTGCGAAGGCCGACAGATAGGCACCGAGATTGGCGATCGTGTTGACCCGGAGGCCGAGGAACTTGCCCTCCGCGTCCATCGCCAGTTCGGCCTTGGTAATGTGGTCGCGGCCATGGGCGTCTGAGAGGAAGGCCTCGCTCCGGTCCGAGGTCCATTTGACCGGCAGGCCCAGTTGCTTCGCGGCGAAGCAGAGGAGGGCGTATTCGGCGTATGGATAGATCTTGGAGCCAAAGCCGCCACCCACGTCCGGCGAGACGACCCGGAACTTGTGCTCCGGCTGCTGAAGCACGAAGGCGCCGAGCAGCAGACGTACCGCATGGGGCGCCTGGGCCGTGCAGTAAAGGGTGAGCATGTCCGACAGGTTGTCGAACTCGGCGAGCGCCGAGCGCGGCTCCATCGGGTTGGGGATCAGCCGCTGGTTCGTCAGGTTCAGCGTGGTGACATGGTGCGCCCCCGCGAAAGCGTCTTCTGTCGCGGCCTTGTCGCCGATCTCCCAGTCGAAGCAGACATTCTTCGCCGCCTCGTCAAAGATCTGGGGCGTCCCGTCGGCCATGGCGTCGCCTGTCGCGACGACCGCCGGCAGCGGGTTGTATTCCACCTGGATGAGTTCCGCCGCGTCGCGGGCCGCGGACTGGCTGTCGGCTACGACCATCGCGACCAGGTCTCCGACGAAGCGCACCCGGCCCTGGGCCAGCAGCGCCCAGTGCGGCTCGATCATCGCCGAGCCGTCCTTGTTTGTGATCCCCCAGCCGCAGGGCATGCCGCCCAGGCCGGCCGCGGCGATATCGTCTCCGGTATAGACCGCGACGACGCCCGGCGCCGACTGTGCCGCAGCGATGTCGAGAGAGGCGATTTCCGCGTGAGCCTGCGTCGACCGCAGGAAGGCGACATATTTCTGCCCGGGACGGTTGTGGTCGTCCACATAGCGTCCCTTGCCGGTGATGAACCGGCCGTCTTCGCGGCGTCTGACCGCCGCGCCGATGCCTTGATCTGTCATGAAAGCGTCCTCCCTGCGACGCGTCGATCCGTTTCGGTGGTCGGCAACTGCCGTGCGCTGAGCCGTCGGTCTTTAGGCCGACTTCATGGCCTCCGCGCCCGCCTGGATCGACTTGACGATGTTGTGATAACCGGTACAGCGGCAGATGTTGCCCTCAAGCCAATGGCGGATTTCCTGCTCGTCGGCGTCGGGATCTGCCTGGCGTTCCGCACGGGCGTGATCAATC
>CAYGKX010000626.1:0-2259 GCA_964350225.1 uncultured Rhodospirillaceae bacterium
CTCGACGAGTTCTCGGGCATCGACATGGACAGTCTGCCGGACCTCGTCTTCAAACGATCCCGGACGGCGATGATCGCGGCGCTCAAGGAGCTGCCGAAGGGCACCTTCGACAATGAAATGCAGCTCGACGGCTACGATCAGCCGGTTCTGTTACGAGCCGCCCTGACGATCGGTGACGACGGCGTAACGGTCGACTACGAGGGGAGTTCGCCGGCCAGCCAGCGGGGCATCAACCTTGTCATGAACTATACCAAGGCCTACACGGCCTTCGGGGTGCGCGCCGTGGTGGCGCCGGGCGTGCCGAACAATGCCGGCTCCCTCTCGCCCATCGAGATCAAGGCCCCGACAGGCTCCATTCTCAATGTCGAGAAGCCCTGGCCGGTTTGCGCCCGTCACATCATCGGGCAGTTCCTGCCGGACGTCGTCCTCGGTTGCTTCGCCCAGGTCGTCCCGGATCGGGTGCCGGCCGAAGGCGCATCCTGCATCTGGGGGATCCAGATGCGCGGCGGGCCGGAGGTCGGGGCGGCGCCGAGCGTGCGGGCCAACGACAAACCGAAACGCTTCGACGTCCTCTTCTTCAACAGCGGCGGTTCCGGGGCGCGGCCCGGCAAGGACGGGCTGTCGGCGACGGCTTTCCCGTCCGGCGTCCGCGCGCTGGCGGTCGAGGCGATCGAGAACCGCGCGCCGGTCCTGATCCGGCGGAAGGAAATGCTGCCCGACACCGGGGGCGCCGGGGCGCGGCGCGGCGGCCTCGCCCAGGTCGTCGAGGTCGGCACCCGCGACGGGGCGCCCTTTGCCTTCTTCGGCATGTTCGACCGCGTGGAGAATCCCGCTCGTGGCCGGGCCGGCGGCCTTCCGGGCAGCGCGGGGATCGTACGGACCGCGAAGGGGGATGCGCTCGCGGCGAAGGGCAAGCAGGTCGTCGCCGCAGGCGAGCGGCTCAGGATCGAACTGCCGGGCGGCGGGGGGATCGGCGACCCGAAGACGCGGGATCCGGAGGCTGTCGCGGAAGACGTGGCCGCCGGTCTGGTCAGCGCCGATGCCGCGCGGGAGCTCTATGGTGTCGCGCTGGACGCTGCCGGAGCGGTGGATGAGGCGGAAACCGCGGCGCTTCGGGAGTAGGGGCCGGAGGCGGCGCGCGGGGGCCGTTCTTACCGCCGGTGCCAGGCGACCGCCGTCTCGATGATCTCCTGGATGTCAGTGAAGCTGGGATCGAAATCCAGAAGCCTGCGAGCCAGGCTCGCGTCGGCATAGACGGCCGGGGGATCGCCCTCGCGCCTGGGGGCGGTTCTGACCGGCAGGGGGCGCCCGGTCGCGGCCTCGACGGCCCGCACGATTTCCAGAACGCTGTGTCCGCGGCCGGTGCCGAGATTGACGGCCCCGCTGTCGCCGCCCGCTTCGAGATGGCGCAGCGACAGAACGTGCGCCTTGGCGAGATCGGCGACATGGATGTAGTCGCGGACCGCGCTGCCGTCGGGTGTGGCATGGTCCGTGCCGAAGATTTCCAGTTCCGGCAGTTGCCCGAGGCCGGCCAGAATGGCGCGCGGCAGGAGGTGGGTCTCCGGCTCGTGCCATTCTCCCGTCTCGCCCTCAGGGTCGGCGCCGGCGGCGTTGAAGTAGCGCAATGCCAGGCAGGAGAGCGCGCCGGTCCGCGCCAGGCGGTCGAGCAGTCGTTCGCAGGCGAGCTTCGTCTCGCCATAGGCGCTGGTCGGCCGGGTCGGCGCCGCCTCGGTGACCGGCAGGTCTTCCGCGTTGCCATAGACGGAGCAACTGCTCGAGAACACGACCTTGTCGACCCCCGCCGAGAGCGAAGCCTGGAGAAGCGAGATCGTACCGCCGACGTTGTTGTCGAAATAACCGAGCGGATCGCGGGCGGAATCGCCGACATAAGCCAGGGCGGCAAAATGAAGGACGGCCGTGGGCGCGTGCCGGGTCAGGACAGATGCCAGCCGTTCGCGGTCGCGAATGTCGCCTTCCTCCAAGGGCCCCCATTTGACCAGTTCCCGATGGCCGGTCGACAGATTGTCGTAGGTGACCGGCTCGTAACCGGCTGCGGCCAGAGCCTTACAGCAATGGCTCCCGACATAACCGGCACCGCCGGTGACGAGGACACGTTCTGTCGTCATTTCTCTTCTGAGGTCGGGGTGATCGTGCCGGTACCGAAGCAGGATGCCGCGGAAGGCGCAAGCGTCTGCGGCGGGGCTCCGGTCCTACGCCGTTGAGACCGCCGGGCGCCGTCTTCCCGGCGGGCGCAGGAGG
>CAYGKX010000627.1:0-1822 GCA_964350225.1 uncultured Rhodospirillaceae bacterium
TCTATCGCGATACCCTCGGCGCCACGGTATCGGAATCTGTCGACATGCCGGCCCACGGTGTGACCACGGTTTTCGTCGAGCTCGACAACACCAAGATCGAGCTCCTGCATCCGTTGGGGGAAGGGTCGCCGGTCCGGAAGTTCCTGGACAACAATCCGTCGGGCGGGATGCATCACGTCTGCTACGAGGTCGACGACATCCTCGCCGCGCGCGACAAGCTCAAGGGTGACGGCATGCGGGTGCTGGGCGATGGCGAGCCGAAGATCGGCGCGCATGACAAGCCCGTCCTCTTCCTGCATCCCAAGGACTTCTGCGGGACCCTTGTGGAACTCGAGCAGGTCTAGGGCGGCGGACAGCGTCCCGACGGGAATGCCATGACAATTGCCAGCCTGATCGTCGTCTATGTCATCGTGTGGTGGGTCGTCTTCTTCATGACCCTGCCCTGGGGCGTGCGCCGGGCGGAGACGGTGGAGGAGGGCAACGACCCCGGCGCGCCGACCAACGCCCGTCTGTGGCTGAAGGCGGCGATCACGACCCTCATCGCGGCGGCGCTGACAGCGGTGGCCTGGTGGGTCGTCAATTCCGACTGGCTGGACGTCCGCTGACCGTTGCGGGCTCTGCATGTCAGGCGCGGTAGGTCTGTCTGCCGCCCATCCAAGTCTCTGAAATCTTGATGTCCTTGATCGACGTCGGCGGGACCTTGCGCGGATCCTTCTCCAGGATCACGGCGTCGGCGAGCTTGCCTTCCTCGAGACTGCCGACCTCGTGTTCCGATCCGAGTTGCCAGGCGGCTTCGCTGGTCATCGCGCGTATCGCCGATTCCACGGACCCTCGTTCGTTCGGCGCCAGAACATAGTCCGGTTCCTTCCAGGTGCGCCGCGTGACGGCCATCTCGATCATGTGCAGCGGGTCTGGATCGGTGAAGAAGAAGTCCGAATGGATCGTGAAACCGACGCCTGCCTTCTCGCAGCTTCGGGCTCGGTCGAGAAGCTCCGTCTTTTTTGGGCCGAAGATCTTGTCCCGCATCGCGACACCCCAGTAATGGACATGGCCGATTAGGAAGCTGGCCGAGACGCCGAGCTCCTTCATCCGAGCAATCTGGTCGTCATGCAAGATGGAACAATGCTCGATCCGGGGGCGTAACTTGGCAATGTCCAGGCCATCCGACCTTGCCGCCTGTAATGCATCCAGGATGTTGTCGATGGCCTTGTCGCCGTTGCCGTGTATCGCTATCGGCCAGCCTTGGCGGCCGCGTTTCACGATCAAACGTTTCAGTTCTTCCTTCGATGTGTAGGCCAGGCCACGGCTCGTGCTGTTCAGGTACGGCTCTCGCTGGAGACCCGTGAAGCCTTGATTTGAGCCATCGGCGACGATCTTGTAACCGGCCACTCGCACGAGCGAATCGCCGTCGCCGGGACGTATGCCGGCCTTATCCCAGGCCTCGTCGAATGAGTAGAAAGGGTAGACGCGCATGCGCGCCTTTAGCGCGCCGCTCGCCCCAGCCTTTTTGTAGGAATTCCAGTCCTGGGCGGCGAAGAGTACACCCATCCCCAGATCGCTTAGTGTCGTCAGGCCCAGCGCCGCGAATTTGTCGGATAGCTCGATCAGCGATTTAACCGGGTCGGCCGTCCCGAAGGCAGGGTAGTGTTTGAGTATCTGAAGGAAAGCCACGTTGTTTTTCATGATGCCGGTGAGCTTTCCGGCCTTGTCTCGTACAAACTCCGCGCCCTCTGGGTTCTTGACGGTTTCGCCGATACCGGCGGCCTTGAAAGCCGCCCGGTTGGCATAGGCGAGGTGACCCGACGAATTCAGGACAAAAACA
>CAYGKX010000627.1:1832-2223 GCA_964350225.1 uncultured Rhodospirillaceae bacterium
ACGGTGGTTGATACCGCATCGAGTTCGGCGAAGGTGAGTGCGTCCGGACCCTCTTGCAGTGACGGATCGAAATTCCGGGCAACCAGCCATTCACCTGAATGCTTCTTCGCGGCGAGGGCCCGGAGGTGATCGAGGAGGGCCTCGGTTTTGGAGAATTTCGCAACTCCGACATAAACCATCAGGCCCGCAATGAGGGACCCCGATAACATATGGGTATGCGGGTCCACGAAACCGGGCAGCATGGTACGGCCCGCGAGATCGACAATTCTGGCTTTCGGCCCCGCCTTGCGGCTGACATCCGCTTCATCTCCCACCGCGAGAATCCGATCACCGCGAAAAGCAATGGCGCTTGCCTCTGCGAATTTCTTGTCGACCGTAAGGATGGTTCCGT
>CAYGKX010000628.1:0-2211 GCA_964350225.1 uncultured Rhodospirillaceae bacterium
GACACGATGCAGACTGTCCCGATCGTCCGGAAACCGTATGACAGCGATACGCTCGCCAACGCCCTGACGGATGCGATGGAAGCGCTTCGACCCAACGCCTGATCCGGTTCCTCCCCGCGCCGGGCGCCTATGCCGTCAGCCAGGCGCGCAGGGCCGCGTTGACGGGTTCGGGCTTCTCCAGGGTCGCCAGATGGCCGCATTCCTCGATCACGACAAGATCCGCGCCGGGGATGGCCTCGGCCATCTCCTCGCTGACCTCCAAAGGCGTCAACGCATCCTGCCGTCCGCAAAGGACAAGTGTCGAGCAGCGGTATCCCGAGAGTTGGGCGCGGCTGTCGGGCCGTCCGAGGATCGCCTTCTGCTGGCGCAAGAAAGCGTCTTTCCCCACCCGTTGGGCCATGCCTGTCACGGTCTCGACCAGCGGTGTGTCGTCGAGTCGATCCGCATGAAGGAATAGCGGCAGCAGCCGCGGCGTGATGCCTTTGAATTGCCCCTTCTGTGCCAGTTCGATAAGGCCCCGGCGCCGGGCTCGCTGTTCGTCCGTATCCTCGCGGGCGGAGGGGTCCAGGAGCGCCAGACGGTCGACCCGCTCCGGCGCCTGACGCATGATTTCATGGGCGACATAACCGCCCATCGACAGGCCCGCGAGGGCGAACCGCTCCGGGGCGGCGTCCAGGACCGAACGCGCCATGTCGGCGACATTGTCCTGGCTGGTGAAGTCGGCGGCCGCAATGTCCGCAACATCGGCGAGCGCTTCGACTTGCGGGCGCCACAAGGCAGCGTCGCACAGCAATCCAGGAAGAAGAAAAAGGTGCATCCGCTTCCTATTTCAAGAGGCGACTGACGGCCCGGAATGCCGGGTTCTGGGCGGTGTGGAGCCATTCGAACATGACCATCTCGGCGGAGACGACCTCGACCCCGTTGGCGCGCAGCCGCTGGAGCCCGAGGTCCTTGCTTTCCGGCCGACGCGACGTGACCGCGTCGGCGACCACCACCGGTGCGAACCCTTCGTCGAGCAGGTCCAGTGCAGTCTGCAATACGCAGACATGCCCTTCGATCCCGACGATCACCGCCTGGTGACGACCGATCGCATCGAACCGCGCGCGATACTCGTCGTCCGCCATGCAGGAAAAATGAACCTTCGAAACCGGTCCCGTCTCCCCGCCAAATCCGGAGAGCGCCTCGATCGTCGGCCCCAGGCCCTGGGGATACTGCTCGGACATCAGTATCGGGACATCGAGTTCCGTCGCCGCCTCGGCAAGACGGTGGCAATTCCCGATCATTCTCTCCGGCTCGTGCATCGCCCCGACCAGTTTGTCCTGGACGTCGACGATCAGCAGAACCGAATGCTGAGCCGATATTTTCACCCCACCCTCCCATTTCTGTAATTCGCGCGGACAATAATATCAGCGACAAAGCGCCGCAATTATCGTCTCGACATACGGTTCATGGTTGATTTCTGCGAGAAATACGCCATTTATGCGCCATTAGGTCGCGTTGGCCGAGTTCGAACGGATGATTGTTCGCGATAAACCGCCCACGCCGCCGAACAAGATTCCCGAAACAGCTGCACCGTAAGGCAACACCGCAACGATATGTCTTTTGCCGATCTCGGTCTGAGCGACGCGCTTTTAAAGGCCGTCGCCGAAGCGGGGTATGACACCCCCACTCCCATCCAGGAAAAAGCGATTCCCGTCGTGCTGATGGGACGCGACGTACTGGGCTGCGCCCAGACAGGAACCGGCAAGACCGCCGGCTTCACCCTCCCGATGCTCGATATCCTCGCCCAGGGCCGCGCTAAGGCACGCATGCCGCGCTCGCTGATCCTGGAGCCGACCCGCGAGCTCGCCGCCCAGGTGGCGGAGAATTTCGACAAGTACGGAAAGTACCAGGAGCTCTCCAAGGCACTCCTGATCGGCGGCGAGAGCTTCGTCGACCAGCAGAAGGTGCTGGAGCGCGGCGTCGACGTTCTGATCGCGACACCGGGCCGCCTGCTCGACCTGTTCGAACGCGGCAAGATCCTGTTGAGCGACTGCAAGCTGCTCGTCATCGACGAAGCGGACCGGATGCTCGACATGGGCTTCATCCCGGACATCGAGCGGATCGTCTCGCTCCTCCCGGTCATGCGCCAGACCCTCTTCTTCTCGGCGACGATGCCGCCGGAGATCCGGCGCCTCGCCGACAAGTTCCTGTCCAATCCGAAAGAAATCA
>CAYGKX010000629.1:0-2201 GCA_964350225.1 uncultured Rhodospirillaceae bacterium
CCGGGATGGGCCGACCGGGATGGGCTGGTCGAGTAGAGGCACGGGAAGTGGAGGACACTCAATCTGCACCCACTCCCTTCGGGGAGAGGGAAGGGTCAGGTGGAGAACACGGGCGTTTGCCAATTTGCCTGTTGCCGCCCCATCCCCCTCACCCAGCTTCGGCTACGGCCCGGCTTTCAGCCAGGCCAACCCTGCGCACCCCTCTCCCCCTCGTGGGGCGAGGGGGGACCTTCGTTCGTCCTTGATGCATGGCCTCTAGCGCCATGTTCGACGCGGTCGAGGTTCCGCTCTGGCTCGTTCTCCTGGGCGGGGCGCTCGCCCTGTGGGCGGCGCTCGACCGGCTGCTCCTGCCGTCGGTCCGGTGGTTCTTCCGCCGGCGGATCAACCGGGTGCTGGCGGAGGTCCGCACCCGGCTCGACATCGACATCCCGCCCTTCGCCCTGACCAAGCGTCAGGTGCTGATCGAGCGGCTGACCTTCGACCCGGAGGTCCAGGCCGCCGCCGCTGCCGTCGCCGAGGAGGAGGGCGCGCCGCGGGAGGTGGTGATGAGGCGGGTCGCCCGCTACGCGCGGGAGATCGTGCCGGCCTTCAATGCCTACTTCTATTTCCGCCTCGGCTTCTGGTTCGCCCGCCGGTTGTCATCGCTGTTCTACCGGGTCCGCATGGGTTACGCCGATGACGCCGGCCTGCGCGCGATCGATCCGAAATCGACGCCGGTCTTCATCATCAATCATCGGTCCAACATGGACTATGTGCTGGTCGCCTTCCTGGCGGCGGAGCGGACGGCGCTCAGCTATGCCGTCGGCGAGTGGGCGCGGGTCTGGCCGCTGATGAGCCTGATCAAGATGATGGGCGGCTTCTTCGTCCGGCGCGGATCGGGCAACCCGCTCTACCGCAAGGTTCTGGAACGCTACGTGAAGATGGCGGTCGAGGGCGGCGTGCCCCAGGCAGTCTTCCCGGAGGGCGGCCTGTCGAAGGACGGCCGGCTGCGCCCGCCGAAACTGGGCCTGCTGGACTACATGCTGCGCGGCTTCGACCCGGCGGGCGAGCGGGACGTCGCCTTCATCCCCGTCGGCATCAACTACGACCGGGTGGTGGAGGACCGGAGCCTTCTCCTCGGCCTCGACCCGGATGCGCCGCGGCATGGCCGCCTGTATGCCGCCGCGACGACCGCGACATTCCTATGGCGCAACCTGATCCTGGCCCTGCGCAGCCGCTGGTACAGCTTCGGCTATGCCTGCGTGAACTTTGGCACGCCCGTCTCGCTGAAGCGCTATCTGGCGGAGCACGAGGTCGATCTGAAGACCCTCGACGCCGACGACCGGATCGCCCAGGTCACCCATCTGGCCGAGGACCTGATGGACAAGGTGGCGCGGGTCATTCCGGTACTGCCGGTCTCCCTCGTCGCCGCCGTCTTCCGCCGCGCGGGCCCCGACGCGGCGCTGGGCGAACTGGCCCTGAAGGCCGCGGCCCACGACGTCATGCGGCGGCTCGACGGGCAGGGCGCGCTCACCTACATCCCGCGCGCCGACCGGGACTACGCCGTGACGGTCGGCCTTCGCATGCTGAAGCTGCGGCACGTCGTCGACGAGGGCGAGGATGGCCTGTGGCGGGTCCGCGCCGAGAACCGCCCCCTCCTCGACTTCTACGCCAACGCGATCGAGCACCTCTTGCCGGGGGAGGCCGGCGCCGAGGCCGCAGAATAGGGCGGAAGGCCGGCACCGCCGGCGCGTGGCGCGTGGCGCGTGGCGCGAGAAAAAGCCCCGGATCAGGGTTCGGGGCGGCTGTTTGTTCGCTATGGATTTGAATCGCGTGGTGGCGCCCCAGACCAGGTCCGGGGTCCACGTCACCGCATCCCTGTCTCCGCGCCCTCACTACGGCGCGACGACCACCAGCCGCGCGTTTAGCGCGGCGCGACCACCATCGTCATCTGGCGGCCTTCGAGCTTGGGAAACTGCTCGACCTTGGCGATTTCCTCGAGGTCGGTCTGCACCCGCTGCAGGACCTTGACGGCGATGTCCGTATGGGCCAGTTCGCGGCCCCGGAACCGCAGGGTCACCTTGACCTTGTCGCCTTCGTCCAGGAAGCGGTGGATGCTCCGCATCTTCACGTCATAATCATGCGTGTCGATGTTCGGACGCATCTTGATCTCCTTGATCTCCTGGGTCTTCTGCGTCTTGCGCTGGGCGTTGGCCTTTTTC
>CAYGKX010000630.1:0-589 GCA_964350225.1 uncultured Rhodospirillaceae bacterium
ACGGCCAGATCTTCCTCGAGACGGACCTCTTCTATAAGGGCATTCGTCCCGCGATTAACGTCGGCCTGTCGGTCAGCCGTGTCGGCTCCGCCGCCCAGGTCAAGGCGATGAAGCAGGTCGCGGGCACGATCAAGCTCGACCTCGCCCAGTATCGCGAGCTCGAGGCCTTCGCCCAGTTCGCCTCCGACCTCGACGCCGCGACGCAGAAGCAGCTGGCCAAGGGCGCCCGTCTGACGGAGCTCCTGAAGCAGAACCAGTATTCGCCGATGCCGGTCGAGGAGCAGGTCGTGTCGATCTACGCCGGTGTGAAGGATTACATCGCCAGCATTCCGGTGGCGGATGTCGGGCGGTTCGAGCAGCAGTTCCTCGACGCGATCCGGGACAAGGGTGGCGACATCCTGGCCTCGATCCGGGAGGAGAAGGCCCTGACCGAAGCGACCGAGGAGAAGCTGAAGGCCTTCCTCGACGACTTCACCAAGTCCTTCGCCTAGGCGTACGCCGAGCCGAAATCCCTCAAAGCCTTAAGAACCGGGACCAGGAACACCGAGCATGGCGAGCCTCAAGGACCTCCGCAGTCGGATCGCGAGCG
>CAYGKX010000630.1:599-2168 GCA_964350225.1 uncultured Rhodospirillaceae bacterium
GACGCAGAAGATCACGTCGGCCATGAAGATGGTCGCGGCCGCGAAGCTGAAGCGCGCCCAGGAACAGGCGGAGGCCGCGCGGCCCTATGCCGAACGGATGGAGCGCATGCTCGGTTCGCTCGCCGCCAGCCTGCGCGGTCGTGCCGGCGTGTCGCCGCTCCTCGCCGGCACGGGCAAGGAAGACACGCATCTGATCGTGGTCGTGACCTCCGACCGCGGCCTGTGCGGCGGCTTCAACAGCTATATCGTGCGCCGCGCGCGCCAGGTGATCCGCCGGCTGCTCGACGACGGCAAGGAGGTCAAGATCCTCTGCGTCGGCCGTAAGGGCCGGGACCAGCTGCGCCGCGACCATGCCAACCGCATCGTCGACGCCTTCACCGAGGTGGGTCGCCCCGCCCTCGGCTTCGAGGCGGCGGACATGATCGCAGACAAGATCACCAGCCTGTTCGACGCCGGCGAATTCGACGTCTGCACGCTCATCTACAACCGGTTCCAGTCGGCGATCAGCCAGATCGTGACCGAACAGCAGCTCATCCCCTTCGCCGTGCCGGAAAGTACCGACGACGGGGAGGCGGATACGTCCGAGACGAAGGCCGTCTACGACTACGAACCCGAAGAGAGCGAGATCCTGCAGGATCTGCTGCCGCGCAATCTGGCGGTGCAGGTCTTCCGGTCGCTCCTGGAAAGCAATGCCGGCGAGCAGGGCGCGCGTATGAGCGCGATGGACAACGCGACGCGCAACGCCGGCGAAATGATCGACAAGCTGACGCTGAACTACAACCGGACGCGTCAGGCGCAGATCACCAAGGAACTCATCGAAATCATCTCGGGCGCCGAAGCGCTCTAGAGCCAGAGGAAGCAGGAGTAAACCATGGCGAAGAACAATGTCGGCCGCATCACCCAGGTGCTGGGTGCCGTTGTGGACGTCCAGTTCGACGGCGAGCTGCCGGAGATCATGAACGCCCTGCACACCCAGCTGAACGACCGCACCCTGGTGCTCGAGGTCGCGCAGCATCTGGGCGAGCAGACGGTGCGGACGATCGCGATGGACTCGACCGACGGCATGGTCCGCGGACAGGAAGTGTCCGACACTGGCGCACCGATCTCCGTGCCGGTCGGCCCCGAGACCCTGGGCCGGATCATCAACGTCATCGGCGACCCGATCGACGAGCGCGGCCCGGTCAACGCCAAGGCAACCGCGCCGATCCATCGCCCGGCGCCCGAGTTCGTCGAGCAGTCGACGGAGCAGGAAATCCTGGTGACGGGCATCAAGGTCATCGACCTGCTCGCCCCCTACGCCCGTGGCGGCAAGATCGGCCTGTTCGGCGGTGCCGGTGTCGGCAAGACCGTCCTGATCATGGAGCTGATCAACAACATCGCGAAGACGCACGGTGGCTACTCGGTCTTCGCCGGTGTGGGCGAGCGGACGCGTGAGGGTAACGACCTCTATCACGAGATGGTCGAATCGGGCGTCATCAAGCTCGACGAGGAAGGGTCCAAGGCGGCGCTGGTTTATGGCCAGATGAACGAGCCTCCGGGAGCCCGTGCCCGCGTCGGCCTCACCGGCCT
>CAYGKX010000631.1:0-2163 GCA_964350225.1 uncultured Rhodospirillaceae bacterium
GAACCAGTGACCCCTACGGTGTGAACGTAGTGCTCTCCCGCTGAGCTACGCGCCCATCCTGGCCCGGGACGGTCTGGTCGGAGACCGCGTCGCGCGGTCCCGTCCGGGGCCGGTGGCCGGAGGCAGTGCCGTCCCGCGGGTGGGGCGGCCGGGACCCCGGCGTCAGGGTGCGCCCATATAGGGTGGGGGCCCCTGCGCTGTCAAGGCGGGCGGCCGCGCCTGGAAAATTTCAGGTGCCATGGACCTTTGGCCGATCTCCGACGTTGTGGCGGATGAAGACACACCGGCGCCGGAAGGGTGCCGGAATAATCAGAGGAGATCGCAATGATGAAACGTATCGCCGCCTTTTTCGTCGCCGTGCCGCTGGCCGTGGCCCCGGTCGCGGCGACCACGTCGACCGCCGTCGCCGACGAGGTCCCGGCGGCCACGCTCAAGATCGAGAGCACGTCGATCGGTGCCGGGGTGGGGGTTACCTGGGGCAAAGGCAGCCTGACCCTCCGGAACGGTATGACCTATCGCTTCTCGCTGCGCGGCCTGAACCTGGCCGAGGCGGGGGTGACGAAGATCAGTGCCACGGGCGAGGTCTATAACCTGACCAAGCTGTCGCAGTTCGACGGCACCTATACCGGCGTCAGCGCCAGTGCGACGGTCGCCGGCGGCCGGGGCATTCTGCGCATCCGGAACGAATCGGGCGTGATCATCGTCCTGAAGACGACGAGCCGCGGTCTGGGCCTGAAGCTCGCGACCGAGGGCATCCGCATCCAGCTCGAGAAGGCGGAATAACACGCGCCGCCCGGATCGGCATCCGGGAGGGGTGCGGCCATCGCCGCGCCCCTTCTGCCGCTGCCGCCCCTCGTCGGAACTCTACTTCTCCGGCACCTTCACGCCGACGATACCATCCGCCGCAGCAACCGCGTCCGCGGCGGTCTGGAGCCGGGTCAGCAAGGCTTCCAGCTGGCGCAGTTCCGTCGCGCTCAATCCCGCGAGAAGCCGCTCCTCGCTGGCGAGCGCCAGGGGCGCGATCCTGTTGTGGTCGCGCTTGCCTTTTGGGCTCAACCGCAGGACCGAGCGGCGGCGATCCGCCTTGTCGACCTCCCGTTCAATCCGACCGGCCTCCAGGAGACGGGCGACGGCCCGGCTCACCTGGACCTTGTCCATCCGTGTCTTCTCCGCGACCTCGTTGGCAGAAAGCGGCGCGGCCATACCCAGTACCGCCATCACGCGCCAGTCCGGGATCGTCATGTCGAACTCCTCGGCATAGAGCCGGGCGATGGCGCCGCTGACCGTGTTCGACAGGATCGACAGGCGGTAGGGCACGAAGTGCTCGAGGTCGAGATGCTCCCGCACGGGTTGCTTTGGGCCCGGATCGTGGATTTCGTCGTTCATACGCCACTCGTCCCTTGAATTAGTTTCAAATGTAACTAATATGATGGGCAATCGCAAGCATGGTGCCGCGCCCCCGTCTCATCGCTCGACAGATGCGGGAGTCTGCGACTCCCCCGACGGGCGGCGAGCGGCGGACAGGAGAGACATGATGGCCACCACGGAAAAGCCGATCTCGGACGGCGGCGGCGACGCCGTCAACCCGATGGGCACGGACGGTTTCGAATTCATCGAATACACGGCCCCCGATCCGAAGGAGATGGGGCGCCTCTTCGAGACGATGGGCTTCACCGCGGTGGCGAAACACCGCTCCAAGGACGTGACCCTCTATCGCCAGGGCGACGTGAACTTCATCCTGAACGGGGAGCCGGAGAGTTTTGCCCAGGCCTTCGCGCGGGTCCACGGCCCGTCGGTCTGCGCCATCGCCTTCCGGGTCAGGGACGCCGCCAAGGCCTATCAGCGGGCGCTCGACCTCGGCGCCGAACCGGGCCCGACACAGGTGGGGCCGATGGAACTCAACATCCCCTCGATCAAGGGCATCGGCGGCAGCCTGATCTATCTCGTCGACCGCTATGGCGAGGGCGGGACGATCTACGACATCGACTTCGTCAAAATCGCGGATCCGGACCCCGGCGTCGGCTTCACCTATGTGGACCACCTGACCCATAACGTCCATCGCGGGCGCATGGACCAGTGGGCGGAATTCTACGAGCGGCTCTTCAATTTCCGCGAGATCAAGTATTTCGACATCGAGGGCAAGCTGACCGGCCTCAAGAGCAA
>CAYGKX010000632.1:0-2163 GCA_964350225.1 uncultured Rhodospirillaceae bacterium
GCCGATCGCCGATGGCGCGCCGCGGGAGGGTGGCTCCGGCCGGACCGTCGTCGATCCGGCGGACCATGGCCGCGAGATCGGCACGGTTCGGGAGGCGACGGCCGACGACGTGGAGGCGGCCCTGAGCCGCGCCGCCGGGTCGGCCGAGGACTGGGAACGCACGCCGGCCGCGACGCGGGCGGCGGCGCTCGACCGCATGGCGGACCTTCTGGAGGAACAGGCGCCGGCACTCATGGCGCTTTGCACGGCGGAGGCGGGGAAGACCGTCGCCGACGGCCTGGGCGAAGTACGGGAGGCCGCCGACTTCTGCCGTTACTACGCGCTGATGGCGCGCCGGGAATTCGCCGGACCCCGTCGATTGCCCGGTCCGACCGGCGAGGAGAACGAGATGTCGCTCCACGGCCGCGGCGTCTTCGCGACCATCAGCCCGTGGAACTTCCCGCTTGCCATCTTTACCGGCCAGACCGCGGCCGCACTCGCCGCCGGCAATGCCGTAATCGCAAAGCCGGCGGAGCAGACGCCACTGGTCGCTGCAGCCGCCGTTCGCCTGTTCCACGAGGCGGGCATCCCGCCCTGGGCGCTGCATCTCGTGCCCGGGTCGGGCGCGGAGGTCGGCGCCCGGCTGGTGGCCGATCCGCGCATTTCCGGCGTTGCCTTCACAGGCTCGACAGAGACGGCCCGGCTCATCGCCCGGTCGCTTGCCGCGCGGGACGGGCCGATGGTGCCGCTGATCGCGGAGACGGGGGGACAGAACGCCCTTGTCGTCGACAGCTCCGCCCTGACGGAACAGGTCGTCGCCGATGTCCTGGCCTCCGCCTACAACAGCGCGGGCCAGCGCTGCTCGGCGCTGCGCGTGCTCTTCGTGCAGGACGATGTCGCGACGCGCACGATCGATATGATTGCCGGCGCCATGGCCGAACTGAAGGTCGGCGACCCGCGCTTCCTCGACACCGACGTCGGCCCGGTGATCGACGCAGATGCCCTCGCCATGCTGGAGGCGCATGCTGCGCGGATGACGCGGGAGGCCCGTCCGGTCGCTGCCGCGCCGCTGCCGGACGACCTGCCGCCCGGCACCTATTTCGCGCCGCGCGCTTTCGAGATCGATGGGATGGACCGGCTGGAGCGCGAAGTCTTCGGCCCGATCCTCCATATCGTCCGCTACAAGGCGGACCGGCTGGATCGGGTGATCGAGGCGATCAACGCCACCGGTTATGGCCTGACCCTCGGCATTCACAGCCGCATCGATACGACGGTCGACCGGATCGTCCGAGATGTGCGTGTCGGCAACATCTACGTGAATCGCAACCAGATCGGTGCCGTCGTCGGGGTGCAGCCCTTTGGCGGCGAAGGATTGAGCGGCACGGGCCCGAAGGCTGGAGGGCCGCATTACCTCCACCGGTTCGCCACCGAACGGGTGGTCTCCGTCAACACGACAGCGGCCGGCGGCAATGCCGCGCTGATGTCCCTGGAGGGTGAAAACTAGGCTCTGAAATCAACAACGCAAAAATCGAATAAAATGATATTGATACTTATTCTCAATATTGGGGCGAACCGTTCGCAAATAGATGGCGTTGTTGAACTGAAAAAGAATTTGCTGCGAGGACATGAGAACGTGGCCCGCGGATGCCCGATGCGTTAGTATCCGGGATCATAATATTGAGTGCGACTCCGCGGCGATAAGGGCTGCGGTGCGCCGGACACCATCAAGCGAGGACTGGACATGAAGGGCGACGCCAAGGTCATCGAGTATCTCAACGGCGTGCTCACCAACGAGCTGACCGCCATCAACCAGTATTTCCTCCATTCCCGCATCCTCAGGAACTGGGGCTACAACCGGCTCTCCCACAAGGCCTATGAGGAGAGCATCGACGAAATGAAGCATGCGGATCGGGTTATCGAGCGCATTCTCTTCCTCGAAGGGCTGCCCAATCTACAGGACTTGCACAAGCTCATGATCGGCGAGGACGTGCCGGAAATCCTCGACTGCGACCTGAAGCTGGAGAAGAAGGCGATCCCGTATCTGCGCGAGGCGATCGTGCATTGCGAAAGCGTGCGCGACTTCGTCAGCCGCGAGATCCTGGTCGATATCCTGGAGGACGAGGAAGAGCATTACGACTGGCTGGAGACCCAGATGGACCTGGTCGACGACATGGGGCTCCAGAA
>CAYGKX010000633.1:0-2159 GCA_964350225.1 uncultured Rhodospirillaceae bacterium
TGTCCTCGGGATAGCTCTCGATCGCCCGGCGGAACGCCTGGCCCAGCTTGTAGAGCCGCCGCGCCGTCGGCAGCGGATGCCGGATCACGTTCACCGCCAAGGGCAGGATCGGACAGGGCCAGGGCGGGTCGAAGATCAGGGGCGCGATGGACAGGATGCCGTGGTCGACCGGCAGTTCCTCGCAGATGGTCAGGTCGAATTCCTGGTCGACCAGGCTGCGGGCGACATGCCAGCCGAGGTCCGGGTTGCCCGTGAAGTCGGGCAGGTCGCGTTTGCCCCAGCCTTCGTCCGCGCCCGGATGCTCCGACGCGACTCCCAGCGCCAGGCTGGGATAGGCGTCGAAGAAAAAGCGGTTCATGTGGTCGTTGTAGACGAAGATGACGAGGTCGGGCGCGACCTCCTTCAGCCATGCCTTGGCCGGCCCGTAGCCCTCGAAGAGGGGGGCCCAGACCGGCTCCTGCTGAAGCTTCTTGTCGTAGGCGTGCGCGATGGAGGGCGCGTGGGAGGTGCCGATTCCGCCGACGATCCGTGCCATGTCAGCCCCTCCTCGGTTCGGCGTCCGCGCCGGGCAGGCCGCCAACAAGGTCGTCGACCGTTTCTCCGCGCATCTGGGCGCCCATGCCGAGAAGCGTCTCGCCCACCGTCGCGGCGATCTTGATGATGACGTAGATATTGCCGCCATTCTCGACGATGCCGTCCCAGTCGCGGGCGGCAACCAGGGCCTTTTCGGCGTCCGTCAGGCCGAAGCGGTCCATGTAGGACTGCTCGTCGTCGAGGAATGCCTGCCGCCGCTCCGGGCTGGTGAGCGAGCTGGCCAGCTTGTTCAGGCGATAGCCTCTGCGCGACCGCTCGCCCGTGAATATCTGGCAGCCTTCGATGGGCCTGCCGCTGTAGATGCCGGACATTTCCTCTCCCGTTTTCTTCTCAGCTCCAATCCTCCCTCCCACCCCTGGAGGGGGAGGGTTGGGGAGGGGGTCGGGCCGCGCACCGCGCGGGCGTGAACCGGCTGGCGCAGCTACGCTGCGCTACCCCCACCCTGTCCCTTCCCCTCAAGGGGGGAGGGGACGACCTGTGTTTCCCGACTTCCTCCCTCTCACTCCGCCGCTTCTGCTGCGCCGTAGCCGCCGCCGCCGGGTGTCTCCAGCATGACCACATCGTCCGCCGCGACCTCGATCTTGCGCGCCTCGCTGACATGCTGACCGCCGACGACGAAGCTGCCGGTCGCGCCCGGCGCACCGCCGGAGAAGCCGCGGGCGGCTTCCTTCAGGCGGCTCGGGATGGCATTCAGCAGCCAGGGCTGGCCGGTCCGCATCTTGAAACCGATCGACTGGCCGTCGCCGCCCGGCTGCGCGCCCTGGCCGCCGGAGCCGATGCGCAGCTGCTTTTCCGTGAACTGGATCGGGATCGAGGCTTCCAGCACCTCGACCGGGACCGCCGCGACACCGGTCGGATAGCAGGTCGCCGCCGGCCCGGGCTTGGAGCGCCGGGCGCCCATGCCGCCGGAGTAGTTGAACATCGAGCTGGTGAAGGAGGCGCCGTCCTTGTCCCGGCCCTGGATCTGGATCGTCCAGACCGCGCCGGAGCTTTCGGCGAGCACGCGGTCGGGTACGACGTCCTTCAGGGCGTCGAGGATCGGGAAGGGGACATACATGCCGACCACGTGCCGCGCGTTGACCGGCGAGGGATATTCCGCGTTGACGATGCAGCCCTTGGGCGCCGTCACCTTGATCGGGGCGAGCGAGCCGAAATTGTTCGGCAGGTCGGGGTTCAGCGAGCTCCGGATCGCGAAGGTCGAATAGGCGTGGGTGTAGTTCATCACCACGTTGATGCCGTGGGGGCTCGCGCCGGAACTGCCGGCGAAATCGATCAGGATCTCGCCCTTGTCGCTGTCGACGGTGACCGCGGCCTTGAGCTCGATGACCGCGCCGCCCGGGATGTCGAAGTCGCAGGTGCCGTGATAGGTCCCGCCCGGCAGCTTCCGGATCGACTCCCGCGTCGCCTCCTCCGACCGGCGGATGATCTCCGCAGCCAGCTCGTCGAGGTCGTCGAGGCCCTGCCGCTCGCACAGCGCGATCAGGCGCTCGGCGCCGATCCGGCCGCTCGATACCTGGGCCGCGAGGTCGCCGAAGACCGCGTCCGGGGTGCGCACGTTGTGGCGG
>CAYGKX010000634.1:0-2158 GCA_964350225.1 uncultured Rhodospirillaceae bacterium
GGATGCAGGCCGGTATGGCGGGCTGCGCGCGGTCAAGGCCAGCCGCTACAACCTTCTCGGTCCGTTCAACGACGACCCCGCCCGCGCGACGGCGGGCTTCACGCGCCGGGCGAGCCTGCATCCCCGCAACTGGGGCGAGTTTCGGGTGCCCTCCCTCCGCAACCTCCGGCGCACGGCGCCCTACATGCACGACGGCAGCAAGGCGACGCTGCGCGATGTCGCACTGCATTACTCCCTGATCGACGAGGAGCGGCTGCATTCGGACGGCGAACGGCTGCTGCGCCCCCTGCGGCTCAAGCCTCGGGAAATCGACGATCTGATCGCTTTCCTGAGGACCTTGGACGAGTAGGGAACGCAACCAGCAAACGCCGCTACCGTCCGCCGTCCGGCCGGGCTTGAAACCATTGCCGGATGCGGCCATGCCATCCCCCCGAACAACCGGCGGCACCGGCGAAGGTACTCGCCCGTCCGCCCGCGCGCTGTCTCTCGGGTGGCGACCGAGAGCTCCAGGCTCCCGGTGGGTGACGGATGGTTGCGTTGCCACGGCGTGACCCGCGCAATTCGAATTGCGCTTCTGACGAGAAGTGCGCGCTCTCCCCACCAGGCTTCCTTGACTCATTTCGATAATTGGTGAAATAACAAATTATGGAAAACGGAGAGGCCATCGACGCGCTCGGCGCGCTCGCCCAGGACACCCGGCTTGGCGTGTTCCGTCTTCTCGTCCGGGAGGGGCCGGAAGGCCTGCCGGCCGGTGCGATTGCGGCGGCACTGAATGTGTCGCCCTCGACCCTGTCATCCCATCTGTCGATCCTGGAACGCGCCGGGCTTCTGCGGTCGTGGCGCGTGCAGCGGCAGATCTTCTATGCGGCAGATCATGAGGGCGTGCGGTCGCTTCTGACCTTTCTGACCGAGGATTGCTGCCAGGGGCGCCCAGAGATGTGTGCGCCAAGCAATGTCCCCATCGAGCCTGGCGCCAAGCCAATGAGAAAGACGCGAGCCGTTTGACCCGTCGAACGCGCCTGTAACGCCGGATCTCGTCCACCTGCGACCGACCATGATCCAAATCCACCGACGGCGAACAATCGGGAGCCAAACCCATGCCGGAAGACAAGATTTTCAACGTCCTGTTCCTGTGCACGAAGAATTCGGCGCGCAGTATTCTCGCCGAGGCGATCATCAGCCGTCTCGGGCAGGGAAAGTTCCGAGGTTTCAGTGCCGGTAGCCAGCCCGGCGATGGGGTCCATCCCTACGCGCTCGAACTGCTTCGGCAGAGCAATTTCAAGACGGACGGCTTCCGCTCGAAATCCTGGGACGAATTCTCCGGTCCGGACGCGCCAGAGTTGCACTTTGTCTTCACGGTCTGCGACCACGCGGCACAGGAAGTCTGCCCCGTCTGGCCCGGGCAGCCCATGAGCGCCCATTGGGGCCTGCCCGATCCGGTGCTGGTCGATGGCAACGAGAGCGAACGCCGGCTTGCCTTCTCCGAAGCCTTCCGGATGCTCTACAACCGGATATCGATCTTCGTGAGCCTGCCGATTTCCGCGCTCGACCAGCTGACCTTGCAGAAGCGGCTCGATGCGATCGGTTCTGTGGGGGTGGACACCGATACCGTCAGCGCCGTCAACGGGTAGGGATCGAGATGGGATTGCGCATTGGCATCAATGGCTTCGGCCGCATGGGCCGGCTGTTCGCCCGCGCGGCCCTCGGCGGTGTCGAGGGGCAGGCCGCGCGCCTCGACATCGTCCATGTGAACGAGATCAAGGGAGGCGCGCGGACAGCGGCGCACCTCCTGGAATTCGACAGCGTCCATGGCAGGTGGCGGGCGGATATCTCGCATGCGGACGACAGCCTGAAGGTCGGCGACCGGACCATTGGCTTCACCGAGAAGCCATTGCCGGAAGAGGTGCCGTGGGCCGATCTCGGCGTCGACATCGTCGTCGAAGCCTCCGGCAAGTTCACCAAGCAGGCACAGCTGACATCCTATCTCGACGCGGGGGTCGCCTCGGTCGTCGTCGCGGCGCCGGTCAAGGACGGACCCTTGAACATCGTCATGGGGGTCAACGACGACCTCTACGATCCGACCGTTCATCCGATCGTCACGGCGGCTTCCTGCACGACCAACTGCCTGGCGCCGGTGGTCAAGCCGATCCACGAGGCG
>CAYGKX010000635.1:0-2154 GCA_964350225.1 uncultured Rhodospirillaceae bacterium
GCCTGCGCATCAAGGGCTTCTATCTCGCGGTCGCGACCCTGGCGGCCCAGTTCTTCCTGAACTGGACCTTCAACAAGGTCCCGTGGCTCTACAACTACAACTCCTCCGGCACGATCCAGGCGCCGCCCCGGACGCTCTTCGGTATCCAGCTGACCGGGGCCGGCTCGTCGGCGGAGGCGCGCTACATCCTGGCCCTCGCGCTCGTCGTCGTCTTCGGCATCCTCGCCAAGAACCTCGTCCGCGGGCGCACTGGGCGGGCCTGGATGGCAATCCGCGACATGGACATCGCCGCCGAGTTGATCGGCATTCGCCCGATGCGCACCAAGCTGATGGCCTTCGCGGTCAGCTCCTATTATTGCGGTATCGCAGGCTCGATGCTGTTCCTGCTCTATCTGGGCGCGGCCGAAGGCGCGGAAGCCTTCTCGATCAACGACAGCTTCCTCTACCTCTTCATGATCATCATCGGCGGGCTGGGCAGCATCATGGGGTCGTTCATGGGAGCGGCCTTCATCACCCTCCTGCCGATTCTCCTGACCAACCTTCCGAAGATGCTCGGATTCGAGATCGAGGTCGCGTTGAAGACGCACCTGGAGTTCATGATCTTCGGTGGGTTGATCTTCTTCCTGATCGTCGAACCGCACGGGCTCGCGCGGCTGTGGCAGATCGTGAAGGAGAAGCTGCGACTTTGGCCGTTCCCGCATTAGCTGGGCGGCATCCCATCGTGGGGGCAGGTTTGCCGGGCCTGGCGCGTGATGCTAGGCTTTCGCTACCACCGGTCCTACGGTGAAACAGTGAAGTACCGAATAGGTACAGGGAGGAATGAAAATGAACCTACGTAAGCTGACGCTGGGAGTGGTTTCGGCCGCGGTGCTGTCGACACCGTTGCTCGTCACCGCTGCCCAGGCCCAGGACAAGCCGTTCTTTCCGGGCCTCGTTTATCGCACCGGTCCCTATGCACCGAGCGGCATTCCGGTGGCCAACGGGATGCGCGACTATTACGCCTATCTCAACAAGAAGGGCGGTCTCGACGGCGTTCAGGTCGAATACGAGGAGTGCGAGACCGGCTACAACACGAAGCGCGGCGTGGAGTGCTACGAGAAGCTGAAGAGCAAGAAGCCGCTCGTCATCTCGCCCTTCTCGACAGGCATCACCTACCAGCTCATCCCCAAGGCGGCAGTTGACAAGATCCCTGTCCACTCCATGGGTTATGGCCGCACGGACGCGGCCGACGGCCGGGTCTTCCCCTGGATCTTCAACTTCCCGACGACCTACTGGTCGCAGGCGTCGGCCTTCATCAAGTACATCGCCGCCAAGGAAGGCGGGCTGGACAAGCTGAAGGGCAAGAAGATCGTCCTGATCTACCACAACAGCGCCTACGGCAAGGAGCCGATCCCGACGCTGACCGCGCTGGAGAAGAAGTACGGCTACAAGCTGACGACCCTCGCCGTCGACCACCCGGGCCAGGAGCAGCGCTCGACCTGGCTGAACGTGCGCCGCCTGCGCCCGAACTGGATCATCCTGTGGGGCTGGGGCGTCATGAACCAGGTCGCCATCAAGGAAGCCACCTCGATCGGTTTCCCGATGGACCACATGATCGGCGTCTGGTGGTCGGGATCGGAAGCCGACGTGCGTCCGACCGGCGAAGCCGCCAAGGGTTATATCGCCGGCACCTGGCACGCGCCGGGCACGGACACGCCGCTCCTCAAGGACATGTTGAAGGTCCTGTACAATGACGATCTCGCCAAGGCGAAAGAGAACAACTGGGGCGAGGTTCTCTATAACCGCGGCATCGTCCAGGCGGTCTATCAGACCCAGGCGGCCCTCACCGCGATGAAGCATTTCAAGACCAAGAACATCAACAGCGAGCAGATGCGGTGGGGCCTTGAGCACCTCGATCTGACCGCCGAGAAGATCAAGGAACTGGGTCTCGAAGGCTTCATGCGTCCCATCAAGGTGTCCTGTGCCGACCACGAAACCGGCGGCGCGGTCCTGATCCAGCAGTGGGACGGCAAGCAGTGGAAGATCATCAGCGACTGGATCGATCCAATGACCGACGTCATTCGCCCGATGATCGAGGAATCCGCGGCCAAATACGCCAAGGAGAACAAGATCAAGGTGCGTGACTGCAAGTAGTCGCGCCACCGCGATCCACCA
>CAYGKX010000636.1:0-2149 GCA_964350225.1 uncultured Rhodospirillaceae bacterium
CGCGTCATCGCCATTCGTATCGGCAGCGTCGAAATCCAGCCCTTCCAGCGCGGCGGCTTCGTTCGGGGAAATCATGCCGTCCTGGTTGGTGTCCACGTCCTCGAAGGCCGGCAGTGCGGCAAGGGCTGCGCCCGAGAAGCCGATGGGCGAGACAATCGCCTACGAAGACCTGATCCAGCGTTGGGCCGAATAACGGTTCAAGGCGTGATCCACTTCCCGGGGCACGGCTTCGTGCCCCGGGCCTTTCCCGAATGGATGTCCACCCACCGGGTGGAGTAGGCTGCAACATGACGTTGGAACTGAAGAACATCACCAAGACCTTTGGCAGCGTCGTCGCCGCGGACAACGTCGATCTCGCGGTCGGCGAAGGCGAGTTCTTCGCCCTGCTCGGGCCGTCCGGCGCCGGCAAGACGACGATGCTGCGCATCATCGCGGGGCTGATCGCCCCGACGACGGGTCAGGTCCTGATCGGCGGGCGCGACCTGTGGCAGAAGCGGGAGCGGGACCGGCGGGCGGTGCAGGAGATGGGCATCGTCTTTCAGGACGCAAATCTGTTCCCCTGGCTGTCGATCGAGAAGAACATCGCGCTGCCGCTGCAATTGCGCGGTACGGGCAAGAAGGAACGTCTCGAGAAGGCGCATGAACTGTCCGCGCTCGTCGGACTGACCGGCTTCGAAAAACGCTGGCCGCGGGAGCTTTCCGGCGGCATGCGCCAGCGGGCGGCCATCGCCCGGGCGCTCAGCTACGACCCGGAAATCCTCCTCATGGACGAACCCTTCGGGGCGCTCGACGCCATGACCCGGGACACGATGAACCTGGAATTGCAGCGGATCTGGATGACCAGCGGACGGACGGTCGTGCTCGTCACCCATTCGATCCCGGAGGCCGTGTTCCTCGCCGACCGCATCGTCCTCCTGTCGCCCCGACCCGGGCGCATCGACACCATTCTCGAGGTCCCCTTCGAGCGCCCGCGCGACCTCGCGATCCAGACGTCGTCGGAATTTCAGGGTATCGTCCGGGACCTGCGCGAACGGCTGGAGACCTTCTCATGAGCGACACCGCCGCAACGGCCGACCGGGAATCACCCGCCCGCCGCAAGCGCCGCTTCAAATGGCCTCTGACGTCAATCGGAACGGTCGCCCTCCTGATCGCCTTCCTGGGGATCTGGGAAGGCTATGTGCGGATCTTCGAGGTCTCCTCCCTGATCCTGCCGCCGCCGAGCATGGTGCTTGTCTCCCTCTGGGACATCTGCCTGGAAGCGAAGACCTGGGGCCATGTCTGGGTCACGGTCTACGAGACGGTCCTGGGATTCGTCATCGCCTGCTTCATCGGCGTCGGCCTCGGCGCGGTGCTCGGCAAGATCGACTGGCTGGAGCGGATGCTGAACCCCTTCATCATCGCGACCCAGGTCGTGCCGAAGGTGGCGCTCGTCCCGCTCTTCGTTGTCTGGTTCGGCTTCGGCGTGACCTCCAAGATCGTCGTCTCGGCGGTCCTCGCCTTCTTTCCGATCCTGACCAACACCCTCCTCGGCGTGAAATCCGTCGATCTGGGGCACCGGGATGTCATGATCAGCCTAGGGGCCACGCGCATGCAGACCTTCTGGCGGCTGGAACTGCCGAGCGCCCTGCCCTACGTGCTGGCCGGCATGGAGATCGGCATCGTCCTCGCCATCATCGGCGCAGTCGTCGGCGAGTATCTCGGCGGCAGCCAGGGCCTCGGCTACATGGCCGTCGCCGCGATGAACGCCTACAATACGAGCGATCTTTTCGCCGTCATCATCCTGCTGACAGCGCTGGGCTTCCTCTTTTACGTGCTGGTCGTCGGCGCCCGCCGGGCGGTCATCCCCTGGCACGAGAGCGTGATGGTCATGCAGCGGGAGCGCTACTAGAGCAGGCATGCGTCGGCCCACCGGCCTCCCGCCCTTCGGCCGGTGTCGCGGCAGGACGGACGGATCCGCACTCACTCGGCCGCAGAAATCTTCAGTATGTGATTCTTTCTCACATTTATCTGAAAGAAAATCCGGTTCAATTTATCCTTTTCTTTCAGTCAGATAATCGACCAGTTCCTGACAATCAGCCCGGATACATCTTGGCGCCATTGTAACGTCAAGACACGATTTCCACGTCCATTCCGTTGTCAACACGAAAGG
>CAYGKX010000637.1:0-946 GCA_964350225.1 uncultured Rhodospirillaceae bacterium
GTGACGTTTCATTCGCTCGAACAGGTTGAACCAATCGCCTTCATCCGGCCACCATCAAGACCGGAAAAGCCGCTAGACGCCTAGCCAGGTATGCTTGACCTCGTCCTCGCGGCGCAGTTCGGCGCCGGTGCCGGACCAGCGGATCTGGCCCTTGCCCAGGACATAGACCCGGTCGGCGAGCCCCGTCGCGAAGGCGAAATTCTTCTCCACGAGCAGCATCGTCGTACCGGCGCGCTTCAAGGCTTCGAGGGTCTTGTAGATCTCCTGGACGATGATCGGCGCCAGCCCCTCGCCCGGTTCGTCCAGCAACAGGACCGACGGGTTTGTCAGCAGCGCCCGGGCGATGGCGAGCATCTGCTGCTCGCCGCCGGAAAGCTGTGCGCCGCCGTTGCGCCGCCGCTCGGCCAGGCGCGGGAAGAGCTCGTAGATGCGCGGCAGGCTCCAGCCGTCGCTTTTCCCGTCTCCCTCCCGGGCGGCGACCGTCAGGTTCTCCTCGACGCTCAGCGACGGGAAGATGCCGCGCGTCTCCGGGACCAGCGCGATGCCCGCCTGGGCGATCTGGTAGGTCTTCAGCCGGTCGAGCACGCGGCCCTCGAAGCTGACCGAGCCCTGGCGCGGCGGGGTGAGGCGCATGATCGACCGCAAGGTCGTCGTCCTGCCCGCCCCGTGCCGGCCCATCAGCCTGACGGCCCCACCCGCCGGGATCTCGAGGCTCACGCCCTGCAGGATGTGGCTCTCGCCGTAGTAGGTGTGGATACCGTCGACGGTGAGGAGGGCCGCGCTCATCCCGCCGCCTCCACCGAGATGTCCTCGCCCAGGTAGATCTCCCGAACGACGGACGAGCCGCGGATTTCGGCCGGCGGACCGCTGACGAGCACGCGGCCATAGTCGAGGACGGTGATCCGGTCGGCCATATCGAAGACGACGTCCATATCGTGCTCGATAA
>CAYGKX010000637.1:956-1335 GCA_964350225.1 uncultured Rhodospirillaceae bacterium
TCCCGCGCGTCTCCTCCGGGCTCATGCCGGATGTCGGCTCGTCGAGGAGGAGAAGCCTTGGTTCGATCGCCAGCGCCAGGCCGATTTCGAGCTGCCGCTGGCTGCCGTAGGACAGATGCCGAACGACGGTCGCCCCCTCGTCCGAAAGACCGACCTGCTCGGCCAGCGCCTCGGCGCGCTCGCGCAGCGCACGCTGGCCGCCGAACGTCGCCCAGAAGACGGCGCTCCGCTTGTGGGACACGGCGCAGGCGGTGGCGAGGCTTTCCACGACCGTCATGTCGGCGAAGAGGTTGTTCTTCTGGAAGCTGCGCGCGAGGCCCAGCCGGGCCCGCTTGTTCGGTGGCAAGCCGGTGATGGTCCGGCCCTCGAGCCGGATGGT
>CAYGKX010000637.1:1345-2149 GCA_964350225.1 uncultured Rhodospirillaceae bacterium
TGGTCCCCGCATCGGGCTTCAGTTCCCCGGACAGCAGGTTGAAGAAGGTCGTCTTGCCGGCACCGTTGGGGCCGATCACCGGGTCTCGCGCGCCGGCCGCAAGCGACAGGTCGATGCCGTCGGTCACGGTCAGCGATCCGAAGCTCTTGCGCAGGCCCGTCACCTCCAGGACCGGCGCGCTCATGGCGACGCCCCCCGTCGGCGGATAAGCGAGCGGAGCCGGCCGTACACGCCGTCGGTCGCGAGCAGCACGATAACGATGAAGATGATGCCGATCCAGATCTGCCAGTACTGGGTATAGGCCTCGATCCCCTTGTGAAGGAGGATGTAGATGAAGCTGCCCAGGATCGGTCCCACGAGGGTGCCCATCCCCCCGACGATGACGACGATCAGCCCCTCGCCCGACTTGATCCAGAAGGAGACGTCGGGATGCAGGAACTCCGTCCGCTGGACATGCAGGGCGCCGGCGAAGGCGGCGACGGCGCCGGCAACGGTGAAGGCGGCGACCTTGTAGAGATAGGTCGGGCAGCCCTGGGCGCGGATCCGGTTTTCGTTCTGCTTGATCGCCTTCAGGGTCTGGCCGAAGGGCGAGCGGACGAGCCAGTCGAACAGCGCGAAGACCAGCACCGCGAAGAGGATCGTCATGAGGCAGAAGGTCAGCGGGTCGTCCAGGCTGATGCCGATGGCGGACAGGTCCGGGCGAATCTCCGCGATCACCGAGAGGCCGTCGTCGCCCCCGAAGGATCGTGGCCTGAAGGCCCAGGAGCAGAACAGCCTCGCCATGGCCAGGGTGACCATGATGAA
>CAYGKX010000638.1:0-1480 GCA_964350225.1 uncultured Rhodospirillaceae bacterium
ACCGCGGCGCCCGATGCGGCTACGACAGCGCCGTGCGCGCAGGCGACGGCCACATGGATCCTGTCTTGCCGACGGACGACGAAGACAGCCGCAACCGGCTTGTAGGCGCGTTCGACATAGAGGCGCGGGGCAGGATCGAGCGGGATCGTCGCGTCGACCATAAGGCCGGACGGTGGCAGGGTCGGCAGTGGCTCGGCACCGAGATCGATCGTCGTCTCGCCGCCGTCGCCAACGAAGCGCAGGCGCGCGCCGAGCGCGGCGAGGGCGGGCAGGGCGTCGTAGGTCGGATTGCCCGCCATCAGGTTGCCGCCCAGCGTCCCGGCGAGGCGCACGCGGATATTGGCGACCTGGTGCCAGGCGGCGGCGAGGTCGGGCAGGGCATCCGCAAGGGTCGGGTCCGTCTCGATCTGCCGATAGGTGATCCCGCCACCCAGGACGAGGCCTTCCTCCGTCCGATCGATCCGGGTCAGTTCCGCGATCCCGCCCAGATGGACGACGTCGCCCGGCGCGGTACCTCGCCGCATCGCCGGGACGAGGTCCACCCCGCCGGCGAGAAAGGCGGCGTCCGGCCCTGCCGCCGCGCGCGCCGAGACTGCCTCCGCGACGCTCGTCGGGCGGTGCAGCCGGAAGGGCGCGATCGCGCCGTGCGAACGATAGATGAGTGGGGACCCCGTTCCCTCGGTCATGGCCCGACTTTAGCGAGCGGGTTGCCGCTTGCCTAGCGCTCCAGCGGCTTGTGCTAGAGCAATTGTGCGGTGCGAGATCGTGGGCTAGGCTGATGGGGTCGCATGCCGCGCGGGTATGGGACGGGGAGAGACAGGCGGCCGGAGACCTCTGGCTTGGACTTGAATTTCATCGGCATTCAGCTGCTGAACGGGCTGCAGCTGTCCATGTTGCTGTTCATGCTCGCTGTCGGGCTGTCGGTCGTCTTCGGCCTGCTCGACGTGCTGAACCTCGCCCACGCGACCCTTTACATGTTCGGCGCCTATCTGGGGCTGACGGTCACGACCTGGACCGGCAGCTTCTGGATCGGGCTCGCCGTCGCGCCGGTGCTCGTGACCCTGATCGGCATCGTGCTCTACCAGACGCTTCTCGTCAGAGTGCGCGGGAACCACATGGTCCAGGCGCTCGTCACCTTCGGCCTGCTGTTCGTCGGCTTCGATGCCGTCCGGATGATCTGGGGCAACGACTTTTTCCGGTTGGCGGAACCGGCGCTCTTCTCGGGCAGCATTGCTGTCTTTGGGCAGAAATACCCGATCTACCGCCTGTTCCTGATCGGGGTCGGGATCGCGACCATCATCGTCCTCTACCTGGGGCTGGAGCGGACGCGGCTGGGTGCCGTGGTGCGTGCCGGGGTCGACGACCGCGAGATGGCGGCGACCCTCGGCATCAATATCGACCGCGCCTTCTTCGTCGTTTTCTGCATCGGAACGTTCCTCGCCGGGCTCGCCGGAGTCGTTGCGGCCCCCGTCTTTACGAT
>CAYGKX010000638.1:1490-2139 GCA_964350225.1 uncultured Rhodospirillaceae bacterium
GCCTGCGCCTGGTGGCGAGCGCGTTCGTGGAGCTCCTGATCTCGACCCTGATCGTCGTCGTGATCGGCGGGCCGGGCAGCCTCAAGGGCGCGGTCCTGGGCGCCCTTATCATCGGTATGGCGGAGACCTTCGGGGTCGTCTTCATCCCCGAATTCTCCTCCTTCATGATCTATCTCGTTATGGCGCTCGTCCTGCTGCTCCGGCCGCAGGGGCTCCTGCCCGTGAAGACGGTCCACTGATGGTCGGCTCCGACCGCCTGCGCTGGCCGCTCACCCTCGCGCTCTTCGGGGCGACAGCGATCGTCGCCGCCTTTTCCGGCGTGTACTGGATCGGCATCGCGACCGAGATCGCGATCTTCGCGATCTTCGCGCTCAGCATCGATTTCCTCGTCGGCTATACGGGCCTCGTGACCCTGGGCCACGCAGGCTTCATGGGGGTGGGCGCCTATGCCTCCGCCTATGTCGTCCACTTCCTTGGCTGGCCGCCGATCTTCGCGCCGCTCGTCGCGGTCCTGGCCGGGATCGTCGCGGGGATCGTCGTCGGGCTGCTGGTCAACCGGGTCGCGGGCGTCTTCTTCATCATGGTCACTCTCGCCATGTCGATGCTCTTCTACTCCTGGGCCTTCAAGGCGCGGTCCTTCGGGGGCGAC
>CAYGKX010000639.1:0-1098 GCA_964350225.1 uncultured Rhodospirillaceae bacterium
CGAGCCTGGAGGTCATGCTCTCGGCCGGTTCCCCGCTCCGGCTAGACACCAAGCGTGAAATCCTCGACCGGATGGGGCCAGGCCTGTACGAGCTCTACGGCTTCTCCGAAGGCTTTGCGACGATGCTGAAGCCCGACAGGATGCTCGACAAGTTCGACAGCGTGGGGACGCCGGTTCTCGGCTTCGACATCGCCATCCTCGACGATGCGGGCAACGAACTCCCGCGTGGCGAGATCGGCGAAATCGCGGGCACCGGTGCGGGCCTCATGGTCGGCTACAACAACCGCCCGGACCTGACGGCAGAGGCGATCTGGCGAGACGCGAAGGGGCGAAGCTTCTTCCGGTCCGGCGATGTCGGGCGGCTGGACGCGGACGGCTTCCTTCATATCGTCGACCGCAAGAAGGACATGATCATCACCGGCGGCTTCAACGTCTTCCCGTCGGACCTGGAGGAAGTCGTCGGGGGCCACCCCGACGTGCTCGACGTGACGGTGATTGGCGTCCCGCACGAGAAGTGGGGCGAGACGGCGCTCGCGCTCGTCATTCCCAGGCGCGCGGACGCGGAAGCCGACGCGATCCGCGACTGGGCGAACGCACGGCTGGCCAAGCATCAGCGCCTCGCCGCCATCGAGTTCCGCGAGGATTTCCCCCGGAACGCGCTGGGCAAGGTGGTGAAACGGGAATTGCGGGCGGAGTACGGCGGCCGAGGTCGATAACGCCACTTTACGAACGCACGCGGACAGGAGACGATCGGCGTGACCATATCCCGACCCCTAGAAAGGCCGAGACATAGCCATGAACAACCTGCCCCTGCGCGACATCACCGAGGACGAGATCGAGACTTTCTGGCGGGACGGGGTCGTCTTCCTGCCGGGGCTGTTCGACCCCGATTGGGTTGCGCGGATGAGCGAAGGGTTCGAAACCGCCATCCACGACCTCGGGCCGCTCGGGCGGAATTACAATCCGGAGGGGCAGCCGGGCGCCTTCTACATGGACCTCGGTGTCTGGAAGCGAAATCCGGTCTTCGAGGACTTCGCGACAGCTTCGCCGGCGCCGGCCGTCGCGGCCAGGCTGATGGGCGCGGAGAAGGTCCATGTC
>CAYGKX010000639.1:1108-2127 GCA_964350225.1 uncultured Rhodospirillaceae bacterium
TATGACGACCAGCTGTTCGTGAAGGAGCCGGGGACGAATTACCCGACACCCTTCCACCAGGACTGGACCTATTTTCATTTCGACGGCTGGCAGATCTGCGGCATCTGGTTCACGGTCGATCCGGTCGGGCCGGAGGACGGCGCCCTCGGCTATGTCCGCGGCTCCCACCGCTGGGACAGGGCCTTCCAGCCCATCCCCATCGGGGGGGCGCGCTCCTCGGATCTTTACGCGGCGAAGCCGGCGGGGGCGGAGGACGTGCTCGACAAGCTGCCGGATATCGAGGCGAACCCGGACGACTACGACCTGGTCTTCTTCGACTACAAGCCCGGCGACTGCTCGGTCCACCATATCCGCACGATTCACGGATCGAAGGGCAACAAGTCGAAGACGACGCGACGTCGCGCCGTCACCGTGCGCTATTGCGGCGACGACGCGACCTATCTCGCGCGGCCCTATGCCCCAGAACAGGGGCACGGTGCCTATCTGAAGGACGGCGATCCGATCGGCGGGCCCGATTACCCGCTGGTCTGGCCCCGGTAGGCCTGCCGAACGGGGATCAGTTCATCCCGGCGGCGGTCTTCACGCCGGCAACGTCCCAGCCCTTGATCATGGTGACGAGGATATCGCGCTCCTCGACATTGCGGGCGGTGATCTTGATGAAGATCCGGCCCTGCATGACGAGCACCGCTTCGCCGCGCTTGCGCTCCTCCTCGAATTTCACCCAGGCCTCGCCGACACCGTCGATGGTCACCCGGTCGTACTGCATGCGGGCCGCCATGGCCGGGTTGGAGAAGACGCCCGTCATGGCCGTAATCATGGGGTTGTCGACGATTAGCTGGGCGGTGATCCGGCCGCGGCCGCCGTCCTGGCTGTAACGCCGGTTCAGGATGAAGCCCTGGCCGGCGAGCAGCGCGGACTGATTGTTGCGGCTGGCGCGGCGTGCCTTCCAGCCGTCGGGGGCCTTCGGGAAGGTCAGGTCCGTGAAGGTCTCCGTCGTCTCGCCGTCCGCGTACGGCAGG
>CAYGKX010000640.1:0-1732 GCA_964350225.1 uncultured Rhodospirillaceae bacterium
ATCGACGCGATCGACGTCGGATCCGTCCAACGCAAGACCTTCGTCGTGCATGACGGATTTCTCCGCGCCATACTCGTTGCGTCCTTCTCGCTCCTGGCTGCGGAATTTGCCTTCCGGGTCCATCGGGCACGGGAGATCGATCCCCATACCGATGCCAAGCAGGGAGGTTTCTGAGCCATGCTGGGCATGGAGTGGTATTGGGCGCTGACGATGATGCTGGGCATCACGGTCGGGCTTCTCTTCCTCGGCCTGCCGGTCGCCTTCGCCTTCATCGTGGCCAACCTGATCGGCACCTTCGTCTTCCTACGCGGGGAGATCGGCCTGATCGTCTCGATCGCTCCGGAAATGGTGCAGGCGGTCAGCACCTTCACTCTGATCCCGGTCGCCCTCTTCATCCTGATGGGCGAGATACTGTTCCAGTCAGGCGTCGCCTTCCGGGCGATTTCGGCCATCGACCGCGCCATTTCCCGTATGCCGGGACGCCTGTCGGTCGTCTCCGTCGTCGGCGGCACGATCTTTTCGTCGCTCTCCGGTTCGACCATCGCCAATACCGCCATTCTGGGAAGTGTCCTTCTGCCGGACATGCTGAAACGCGGCTATCACCCGACGATGGCCATGGGCCCGATCATGGCGGTCGGCGGCATCGCGATGCTGATCCCGCCTTCCGCGCTCGCGGTTCTGCTGGCAAGCCTCGCCGAACAGTCGATCCAGCAGCTGCTGATCGCGGGCATTGTGCCGGGCGCCATGATGGCGCTTCTCTTCTTCGCCTATGTCGTCGGCCGTTGCTGGCTGAACCCGTCGCTGGCGCCGGTCGATGCGCCGGGCCAACGTCTGCGGGGCTGGGAGCGCTGGCGCCCCTTCGTGGTCGATGTCCTGCCGCTCTTCGCCATCTTTGTCGTCGTTGTGGGCAGCATCTTCGGCCGCATTGCCTCCCCGGAGGAAGCCGCCGCCCTCGGCTGCCTGGCCTATCGCCAGCTCACCTGGCGCATCCTCATGAAGGCGCTGCGCGAGACCGCAAAGATCAACACGATGATCCTCTTCATCATCGCGGGCTCGCTGACCTTCGCCCAGATCCTGCAGATCTCCGGGGCGACCACGGGCCTGCTGGAGCAGATCCAGGGCTGGAAGCTGACGCCCCTGACGGCGATGGCGATCATGATGCTGATCCTGCTGTTCCTCGGCGCCTTCATGGACCAGGTCAGCATGGTCCTGCTCACCCTGCCCTTCTTCATGCCGCTTGCCCTCAAGGTCGGAATCGACCCGACCTGGCTGATGGTCCTGATGCTGATCGCCATGGAGATCAGCCTGCTGACACCGCCCTTCGGGCTGCTGCTCTATGTCATGAAAGGGGTCGCGCCGCCCGAAATCACGCTCGGGAAGATCTACGCCGCGGCACTGCCGTTCATCTTGCTAGAAATCGTCGTGATGGCCATCTTGATCCTGTGGCCGGACGTCGCGATCTGGCTGCCGACAGTATTGAAATGACACGACTGAAATGACGCGCCGCCCCGGAAGGGGTGGCCACCGCACGACCGAGGGAGGTCCCATGTCCGAGCAAGCCGCGCCGCAACTGGCCGTCCGCCGTCTTCACCACTACGCCTTCCGTTGCCGCGATTCGGAGGAGACCCGGCGCTTCTACGAAGATGTCCTGGGGATGAAGCTGGGCATTTTCCTGCGCCTGCCGCATTACGAGGAGCCCGACGACATCCCGCCCTTCACCCACCTCTTTTTC
>CAYGKX010000640.1:1742-2125 GCA_964350225.1 uncultured Rhodospirillaceae bacterium
CATCGACGTCCTGAACGGCTTCAAGGAGCCGCTGGAAGCCGCCGGCGTGGAAGTGAAGGGTCCGAAGAACCACCACTTCGTCGATTCGATCTATTTTTACGATCCCAACGGCATCCGGCTGGAACTGACGGCCTGGAAGAAAGAAGGCGCGTTCAATCGGGCCGAGTTCCTCCAGAAAGAGGCTGCGGAAGCCCGCGAACATCTCGACGCCTGGACGGAAGAAAAGCAGGCACGGCGCGCGGCCGCGGAATAGGCGCCCGGCCTAAGCCCGACGGACGATCGGGCTGCAGTAACAAATTGGACCGATTGCGCCGATAGCCTGTGACCGAGACCGGGAACAGCGCCGGGCGGTGTGCGCGATGCGGCCGTCAGCGCTTTCCATC
>CAYGKX010000641.1:0-2118 GCA_964350225.1 uncultured Rhodospirillaceae bacterium
GGGCAGGACAGCACCTAGGCACCGCCGCCCTCCTTGACCAGAGCAAACCGGCACCCGCACCCCCGGAACCAACCGCTTGAGCCGCCTTGCGCACGCCGCTAGCGTGCCGGCAGGGTCAGGGCATTTCGAGGCAGGCAGATGGCAGAGCGGAAACCGACGGTTTGGGATTGGCTCGGCTTCACCCTCCATCCGGACTTCGCAAAGGCCCGCGCCCTTGGTCGCCTGATCGGCGTCGTAATGTTCCTTGCGGCGGTCGTCATTCTGATCGGCCCGCTCGCCCGCCTTTTTCAGGCCATCTGGGTCGGCGATGACGAAGCCGTCCGAAACCTCGGCTTCCTGCTCGCTGCCCTCATTGGCGCGCCCTTCGTCATCTGGCGCTCCGTCGTCGCCCAGAAACAGGCCAATATCGCTGAGGACGATCTAACCACCGACCTGATCAACAAAGCGGTCGAGGGGCTGGGTGCGCAGAAAGAGGTCAACCGCATCGGCCGCACGCTGGTCTACGACCATGACGGCGCAACCCACCGACTCTTCGAATGGCGCGACGAGCCCCACGCCATGCCCGACGGCGCCGTTCGCGACGACGCGCAAACCACCGAATGGAAACCCTTCGCCGAGACCCGCCCGAATATCGAGGTCCGCACCGGCGCCATCCTCGCCCTCGAACGCCTGTCGAAAAAGGTGGAAGACGACGAGGACTACAAGCGCATCATGGAAATCCTCTGCGCCTATCTACGCGAGAATTTCCGCTGCGAAAGCGCGGACCCCGAAATTGCTCAGCCAGATGACGAAGCCGACGCCGCCGTGTGGGGCATCTATCGCGAAGAGCTCGCAGCAGAAAACGCTCGCCTGCGCGTTAAACCCCTTACCGACCTCGCCACCGCGCTTGAGGTGCTGAAGCGCCGCGACGCCGACTGCGAAGGAAACTATGACGGTGACGGCAACTGGGACGGCTACCGCCTCGACCTGCGCGGCATCGACCTCCGCCGCTCCGACCTGTCCATCATCGCCCTGCTCCGGGCAAACCTCGGCGGGTCGCAGATGCAGGGGGCGGACCTATTCACGGCGCAGATGAAAGATGCGGACCTTCGCTTGGCGGACATGGAGGGAGCGGACCTCCGCGGATCGAACATGCAGGGGGCGGGCCTCTTCAAGGCGCAGATGAAAGGAACGGACCTTCTACAGGCGCAGATGGAGGGAGCGGACCTCCGCTTGGCTGAGATGCAGGGAGCTTACCTCGGCGTCGCAAACTTGCGGGGGGCGGACCTTCGCGAGGCAAAGATGCAGGGGGCCAACCTGTTTCGCGCGGAGATGCAGGGGGCGAACCTCCGAAAGACGGAATTCTCCGATAAAACAATTCTCGTCCCGGCGACTCTTCGAGGCGCTGGGCTGAAGTCCGCATCCCTCGCCGAGTGTTCCTCGGATCCTGAAAAATTGCCCGGCCTTCTGGCCGACGCTTTCGGCGATGCAACAGTCAACCTTCCCGACGGTCTTGAAGCCGGGGAACCGCCGCTGGAGCACTGGTCTCGCGAGGAACTGGACGACCACCAATTTGAAGCCCAGTGGCGCGCCTTTCAGAAGCGGATCGGGTACGACCCGGCCAGGCCGTCCACCTGAGCGGGATCGCCCTCCCGTTGCATCCTGTACCAATTCTGCGCGCGCGGCCGGTGTACGCCCGGTGTACAGGCGGTGCACGGGCGGTGCCCCCGCCCTCCGGCCCGCCGCGCACCCTTTTCCCCGGCGCCGATCTTCGCCATAAGACGGGCCAGACCACAGCAAGGCCGGCCCCCATGCACGACATCCGCACCATTCGCGACGATCCCGACGCTTTCGAAAAAGCCATGCAGAAACGGGGCCTTACCGGCGTGTCGTCGGAGGTTCTGCAACTCGACGAGGCGCGCCGCGCGGCGATCACCGCCGCCGAGCAGGCCCAGGCCGACCGCAACGCCGCCAGCAAGCAGGTCGGACAGGCCAAGGCCGCAGGTAATGACACGGAATTTCAAAGGCTTAGAGAGCTCGTCGCCGCCAAGAAGGACGAGATCGCCGCGCTGGAGGAAGAGGCCAAGGCCAAGGACGAAGCGCTCCGCAACCTGTTGATGTCGCTGCCGAATATCCTGG
>CAYGKX010000642.1:0-2114 GCA_964350225.1 uncultured Rhodospirillaceae bacterium
GGCGGCTCGCGCGCGACGGCGGCCTTCGGGTTCTTGTCGGTGGTGCCGATCGGCTCACCGGTCGCCGGGGCGCCGACCTCCTCGAGGAAGGCCAGGTGGCCGTGCGCATGGCCGGTCTCGCCCTCGGCGGTGGAGCGGAAGACGGCGGCGACGTCGTTGAAGCCCTCGACGTCGGCCTTCTGCGCGAAATAGAGATAGCGGCGGTTGGCCTGGCTCTCGCCGGCGAAGGCCTCTTTCAGGTTGTCTTCGGTTTTTGTGCCCTTGAGCGACATGTCTTGCTCCTCTCGATCGGTTCGTTGTTGCGGGGCGATCCGGGCGGCGGGCGTGCCGCCGGGAGTCGGCATTCGATAAGGCGCCGGTATGCCGGCGTCCGTCGGGCGAGCGCGACAGGGCCGCGCCGTCCGGGCATCAATATGGCCCCGTGGACGGCATGCGTCAACAGCTTGGAAGCATTCTAATTAAATTAGGAAGAGATTGTTCTGGCGATATTAATTATCGCTCGCAACTGACACCTAAACGGCGGGACAAGGCCCCGTCGCGTGTCCGGCACGGCGCCGCCGACAAGGCGCGCGGCCCGTCTTCAGTCCGTCAGTTGTCGCCCGCCTTCTCGCCACCGGTTTTGTCCCCGGTGGTCCGGTCGCGCACCCGCACGATGACGTCGACCCGTTCGACCTCCGTCCCGTCCGGGGACGGCGGCAGGGACGGCAGGGTCAGCCGATCCGCGGCGATATCCTCCAGCCGCCCGCTGGCGACATGGAAGAAATGGTGGTGGTCGTCGACATTGGTATCGAAATAGGACCGGCCCGGCTCCACCACGACCTCGCGCATGAGGCCGGAGCGGGTGAACTGGTTGAGCGTGTTGTAGACCGTGGCGAGTGAGACGCGAATCCCCGCGCCCTGCGCCTCCGCATGCACCTGCTCCGCCGTCACATGACGGTCGCCCGCATCGAACAACAGCCGCGCAAGCGACAGCCGCTGCCGCGTCGGCCGAAGGCCGGCATCGCGCAGCCGCTGAAGCGCATCCGTAAAGGGTCGGGTCTCGGTCATGGGGGGAATATAGGGGGGCTTCGAAGGAAATCAAACCCTTACAGCGACGGTTGGGGCGTTTTTTGGAATCGGTTTAAGGTGCCGTCCGGAAGCCGCTAATACTTCGCCTTCCGCATCCAGAACGGCTTCAGCCCGGTCGAGCCGTCCTCCGCCTTCGCCGGCGCGACGCAGCAGAGGAGGTAGTCGCGGCCGCCGAACTCGTTCGATATGGCGGTGAAAAGGCCGTCCCACCATTCAGGGTGACGCTGGGTGCAGTGGGCGTTCTCGCCGGTCGGGAGGAGCGCCTTCGCCGGGTAGCAGGCGATGTTGGCGAAGACGAATTTGGTCGACAGGCGGAAGAGTTCCCGCACGATCCAGGGCACGTCGCCGGCGTAGCAATGTTCCAGGACGTCGGTGCAGACGACGCCGTCGAGCGGCGCGTCGGGCAGGGTGGCGAAGTCGGGCACGCCGGGGTCGTAGCAGCGGACGGTCTCCACCTCCCAGAAGGCGGGGATCGACTCGAATGCGGTTTCGCTGCCGTCGGGGTTCTTCTTCGTCACCTGGGCGGGTCCGTATTGCCGCCCCTTGCCGGAGCCGTAGTCGAGGATCGTCTTCGCCCCGTGTTCGTCGATCAGGCCCTTGATGGGCTCGATGAACTTCGGCAGTTCGTTGCCGGGGAAGGCCTCCGCCGGCGGCAGGCTGCGGCGTGTGCCGGCGTCGTCGATCTCGTAGCCCTCCGCATGCATCTTCGCGTAATGGGCGGCGAGCGCACCGAACTGCGGTGTCGGCCGCCTTCGGCTGAATTCGAGGTGGCGGTCGGGGTCTGTCTTGGCGTCGTCTGGCATACCCTGCAATCCGATTGATGCCCGTCATCCGACCCTTCGACAGGCTCAGGGTGAGGGTCAGCTATTTTCCCATCGACCAATACGCCCTCATCCTGAGCCTCCTCATGGTGAGCCTGTCGAACCACGAAGGATGAGCCACGCCTGCGCAGTACGCCCACGTCGACCGGAAAGGCGCAACCTTTCGAATACGCGCGTTCCGCCCCGTCGATCCGATGGCGAGCTTTTTTCCGTTTCCAAGCCGCT
>CAYGKX010000643.1:0-2112 GCA_964350225.1 uncultured Rhodospirillaceae bacterium
GGAAAGCCACTGCGCGGAAAGGTCGTCGAGCGCGACTTCGCCGATACCAAGAAGCCCACGGCTTTCCTGGCCTTCTCGGAAAGCTGGATGCTCGCCGAGTGACGCGGAACGGGGACGGAGGAGCAAGTCGGAAAGCCGCGCGATGACCGAGATCCTGCAATATCTGCTCGCCGGTATCATGGTCGGCAGCATCTACGGCCTGGTCGGGATCGGCTTCACGACAGTCTACAATGTGACGGGCATTGTGAACTTCGCCCAGGGCGATTTCGCGATGGTCGGCGCCCTCTCCGCCATCACTCTTCACGCAGCGGGGCTTCCGCTCGTCTTCGCCATCCTCGCGGCGCTCGTCATCGTCGGCATCCTCGCCGCGATCATCGAGCGCTTCGCGATCCGGCCCATCGGGCCGAACGTGATCCGCGGCATCATCATCACCATCGGTGTCGGCGTGGTCCTGCAGGGCCTCGCCGTCATCATCTGGAGCACGGACGCCTACCCGCTGCCCGCCTTCTCCGGCGAGACGCCATTCGCCTTCCTCGGTGCGACCGTCGTACCCCAGACGATCTGGATCATCGGCACGGCCGCGATCCTGATGGTCGCGCTCTACCTCTTCTTCCAGCGCAGCTATCTCGGCAAGGCCTTCCGCGCCTGCGCGGTCAATCCCTTCGCGGCGCAGATCGTCGGGATCAAGCTGAAGAACATGCGGATCGTTGGCTTCGTCCTGTCCGGCGTCTTCGGCGCCATCGGTGGGATCATTGTCGCGCCCGTCGCGCTCACCCAGTACGACTCCGGTCTGTCGCTCGGCATCAAGGGCTTCGTCGCCTGCATCATCGGCGGTTTCGGCAACCCGGTCGGCGCGGCGCTCGGCGGTCTCCTCCTCGGCATTCTCGAGGCCTTTTCCAGCGGCTTCCTCGACTCGGGCTTCAAGAACGCCATCGCCTTCGTGCTCCTGATGCTGTTCCTCGCCTTCCGGCCCGGCGGACTTCTGGGCGACTTCGAGAAGGTGGGCCGCTGAGATGGCCGGCCGCTTCGACCTCCTCCGCTATCCGGCCCTCGCCATCGTCGTCGCGGCAACCCTCCTCTTCCAGAGCAACTACATCACCAACGTCCTGCTGGTTATCGGCCTGCATGCGCTACCCGCCATCGGCCTCTCGCTTCTGATGGGCTATGCCGGACAAATCTCCCTCGGCCACGCCGCCTTCTACGGTCTCGGCGCCTACGGCTCCGCGCTCATCGCGATCCATGCCGGCATCTCCCCCTGGCTCTCGATGCCCATCGCGGTCTCTATTGTCGGCTTCCTGGGCTGGGCGCTCGGCTGGCTCGTCTTCAGGCTGAAGGGCCATTATCTCGCGATGGCCACCCTCGGCCTGGGCATCATCGTCCATGTCGCCTTCGTCGAGCTGCGCGAATGGACGGGCGGGCCGAACGGTCTACAGGATGTCCCGGTCCTGGATTTCTTCGGCAAGGACCTGGTCTCCGACCAGACCTTCCTGCCCTTCATTTGGGGCGCGCTTCTCCTCGCCATTTTCTTCGCCGAAACGCTCGTGCGCTCGCCCCTTGGCCTGTCGCTCAAGGCAATCGGCGAGAACGAGAAGGTCGCGGCCTCCCTCGGCACCTCGCCCGACAGCTACAAGCGGCTGATCCTGATGGTAAGCGCCGCCTATGCCGCGGTCGCCGGCGGCCTTTACGCCCATTATGTCGGCTATCTCAGCCCCAGTCCCTTCGATGTCGGTTTCTCGATCAAGCTCCTGGTCATGGTCGCGATCGGCGGGTTCGCGCGGATCTGGGGCGTTCTCTTCGGGGTCGCCTTCGTCACGGTCCTGAGCGAGCTCCTCAAGCCCTTTGGCGACTACGACATCATCCTCTTCGGGGTCCTCCTGATCCTCACCATGATCTTCTGCCCCGAGGGCCTTCTGGAGCGCGGACGGCGGCTGGTCGCCGGCGCCCTGCGCCCGGCGCGGCGGGCCGGCGCATGACCGCGCCGACGCCCGGAAGGCCCGTCATCCGCGTCGAGGGCGTCTCGATGACCTTCGGCGGTCTGACCGCTCTGGACCGCGTGAGCTTCGAGGTTCAAGCAGGAGAGATCCTCTCCCTCATCGGTCCCAACGGCGCCGG
>CAYGKX010000644.1:0-2095 GCA_964350225.1 uncultured Rhodospirillaceae bacterium
CCGCTGCGCCATCGCTGCGGAGCTCTTTCGAAGCGACCGATTTTGCCGAAAACGGATCTAGAGCCTGTTTGCGTATTTCACAGCTTGAACGGCGGATTGCCGAGCAGGAAGCCGAGATTGCAGCGCTCCGGTCATCAAGAAGTTGGCGGCTGACAGCGCCCATGCGCCGCCTATATCGTACCGGCCGCCGTTTCTTGGCGGGTTCATCGAATTAGGAAGGAGATACTGTCGAAGCTACGCGAGCCCCGCCCCCTCACCCCGCCCCTTCGCGCCGCAGTATCGACGCGTCGCGCGATAGCATCGTCTGCATGCGTTCCTGGTGGAAGCGGAGCATGTAGGAGCCGACGATGAAATGCTCGTCGGGTTCCATCATCAGGGTCGCCTTTTCGCCCGGGGGGAGTTCCTTCAGGAGCTGGGCGTCCTTGTCGAGGACGTAGACCGGGGTGCGGCCGTCGGCGACGCCGACTTCGAGGCGGCCGCCGGCGAGGCGCAGGCTGACGTGGCGGCGGGAGAGATTGAGGGAGTTCAGCCGGGCGCCGGCGGGTCCGTCGCCGCTCCAGCGGAGGCTTTGCGGGTGGTCGAGGAGCTCCAGCGGCAGGTCCGGCTGCTCCGCCTTCGGGTTCGCGTCGCTGCGCCCCAGAAGCCAGGTCTTGGAGCTGAGCGGCAGCGAGATCTCCCGGTTCAGGAGGACGACCGCGTGGTAGATCTCCGGCACCGGCGAGGGGATGACGTCGAGATACTGGTCGTTCTCGGTCGTCAGCGAGCAGGGGATCGCCTTGACCGGCTTGAAGCTGTCCTCCCCCGGCAGGCGGTAGAAGAGGTGGCGCGACTGGGCCGTCGCGGCGAGGGCGAGCGCGCGGGCGGGGTCGATCGCCCGCGCCTCCTCATGGCCGACCGGCCGGCCGCTCTCGTCGAACCAGATGACCCATTCCTCCAGCCCCGGCAGACGCCGTTCGCTGTCGATGCGCAGCAGCGCCGCGCCCGAGATCTTGAGCGAGAAGCGGTTGGAGATGGGCGCCCCGGCGGAGCGGTCGGTGTTGTCCGCCGCCGCAAAGAAGCGGTCGAGGCCCGTCTTCGGCCCGCTGCCGCCCGACCCCGACGGCGTACGCGCCCTGGGTGCAGATGGGGGCGCCGATGGCACCTGCGGTTGCGATCTCGGCGCTGACGGCGTGCGGGCGCGCGGCGCGGAGATGGCCGGCTCCGGCCCCTCGGCGCGGAGGCGCGTCGCAGGCTCATCCTCGGCCTCTTCCGACGCGGCCTCGGCGGCGGCGACCCGCTGGGCGAGGCGGCCCTTGCCCTTGCGCGGCGTCTCCTCGCCCATGACGACGGGCGGCGGCGTATCGCTTTCGGTATCCCGGCCCTTCCGGCCCTTCTTTTCCTTTTTCTTCTTGCCCTGCGGCGGCGGCTGCAGCGACGGCTCCGGCGGGATCAGGCCCGGGGCGCGTTCCGTCTTCGGCTCCTCGACGAAGGACACCTCGATGACCATCGAGTTGTCGTCCGACGCGCCGCCGCGCTTGTCGCGAAGCACCCACTGGAAGGGGTCGCCATCCTTCTTGGGCAGAATGGTTTCGACAACCTCGATCTGGTCGTCGTCGGCATAGACGCGCTCGCTGTCCGCCGCGCCCAGGTTGATCTGGATGAAGCCCTGCGGGTTCGGGAACCAGAGGGGGGAGCGGACCGGCCCGGTGCGGTCGCCGGTGAGGAGGAGCGAGCCCTGCCCGACATAGACGCCGACCGGCCGCTTCTTCTGCCGGCCGTTCGCCCAGAAGCTCCATTCGGGCAGCTTGACGATCTCGCTGTCCTTCTTCCGGCGCAGGACGACGGCGCCGAGCAGTTCGTCATGTTCCGTCGGCACGAAGACGCCCACGCCGAACTGGAAGACCATCGTGTGCTCGTCCAGCTCGTCGTCCGGCATGACGACATAGTTGGGGTCGCGGTCGCCGGGGAGCGAGCGGTTGAACTTCTTGCCGTGCAGGTTGGCGAGGTTGGTGGTCAGCGCCTCGATCCGGTGGCCGCCGCCGGTCGTGTCCTGGCGGTATTTCGCGGCCGGCACCCAAATGACGACATCGGTGAAGACCGGCGTCTGTTCCCGGAA
>CAYGKX010000645.1:0-2089 GCA_964350225.1 uncultured Rhodospirillaceae bacterium
CGTCGTTGACGATCTTGACGACCTGCTGGCCGGGCGTGACGCTTTTCAGCACCTCGTGCCCGACAGCGCGTTCGCGCACCTTCTCGATGAATTCCTTGACGACGGGCAGGGCGACGTCGGCCTCGAGCAGCGCGACCCGCACCTCGCGCAGGGCCGCGTTGACGTCTTCCTCGCGCAGCGCCCCGCGCCGCGTCAGCTTGTCGAAGACATCGCCCAGTTTGGTCGTCAGGCTGTCGAACATGTCCTGCCTATCCGTCGATCCGTATCCACCAGAGGCCCCGGCCGGGACGTCTCTCGTAGGTGGTGCTTAATGGGCCCCGTACCAAACGGTTCGGTTGCGGAGCCCGTCCTCCCATCCTTCGACACGCTCAGGATGAGGGGTGTTCAATCAGTCTCTGCTCACTCGCCGAGGCGGGTCACTACGGCTTCTTCTGCTTACCCCAACCCTCACCCTGAGCTTGTCGAAGGGTCGGGAAGACGGGCTTCACCCCGGAAAGCGAAAGCCCAAACGCCGTTCGCGCCCGTGAGCGAACCTTCGCCGACGGACGGACCCCCTCAGGAGCGAAAAGCCACTGCTTTCCTCTTGAGCGGCGCGGAAACTAGGGGGGGCGGACGCGAAAGTCAAGCGCGGCAATGGGTTCGGTTAGCCTCAACCGCCACGGCTCTTTTTCAAACTGTCGAACGGGCATGGCGCCCGACGATGGACACCACCTCCACCAAACCCATATAACCCGCGCCATGGACGTGCGGGATTTCATCAAGATGAACGGGGCCGGGAACGACTTTGTCGTGCTCGACCTTCGCCTTGCCGAATCGACGGGACCGGAGCCGCGCAAGGCCGTGCGGCCGTCGGCCGAGGTCGCGGCACGGATCGCCGACCGGCATCTGGGGGTGGGCTGCGACCAGCTCATCCTGATCGAGCCGTCGGACACGGGCCTGGCCGACGCCCAGCTCGTCTTCCTCAATGCCGACGGCTCCGAATCCGGTGCCTGCGGCAACGGCACCCGCTGCGCGGCCGACCTTCTGATGACCGAGACGGGGTCGGACGCGATCAGCCTTGAGACCCTGCACGGCGTCCTCGACTGCGACCGGTCGGCGGACGGCGGCGTCACCGTCGACATGGGCCGGGCGAAGATCGACTGGCGCGACATCCCGCTGGCGGAGCCGCGCGACACCCTGCATCTCGCCATCGGCGAAGGTTCCCTCTCCGACCCGGCCGGGACGTCGATGGGAAACCCGCACGCGACCTTCTTCGTCGAGGACGTCGCGGCGGTGCCCATCGACAGGCTCGGCCCGAAGCTGGAGCGGCACAAGCTGTTTCCCGAGCGCGCCAATATCGGCGTCGCCGAGATGCGCGGGCGGGAGGACATGCGGTTGCGGGTGTGGGAGCGCGGGTCGGGACTGACCCTCGCCTGCGGCTCCGGCGCCTGCGCGGCGGTCGTCTCGGCCGTCCGCCGGGGATTGGCCGAGCGGCGGGTCACGGTCGAGGTCGACGGCGGCACCCTCGTCATCGAATGGTTGGAGAACGGGCATGTCCTCATGTCCGGGCCGACGGCCATCGCCTTCCGGGGCACGCTCGACCCCGCGCTCCTGACGGTGTAGAAGCCGCCCAGGATGGACACCACGATGGACAACGTCGAGATCATCACTTTCGGCTGCCGGCTGAACGCCTATGAATCGCAGATCATGGGCGAGCAGGCGCGTGCCCAGGGCGTGGCCGACACGGTCTATGTGAATACCTGCGCGGTGACCGCCGAGGCCGAGCGCCAGGCGCGCCAGGCGATCCGCCGGGCCCGGCGCACGCGGCCCGAGGCGCGGATCGTCGTGACCGGCTGCGCCGCCCAGATCGATCCCGCCAAGTGGGCCGGCATGGCCGAGGTCGACCAGGTGATCGGCAACCGGGAAAAGCTGGAGGCGCCGTCGTTCGCCCCCAACGCGGCCGAGGAGCCCGTCCGGGTCAACGATATTTTCGAGGCCGAGGAGACGGCGCAGCATCTGGTCGGCGGCTTCGAGGGCCGGAGCCGCGCCGTCGTCCAGGTGCAGAACGGCTGCGACCATCGCTGCACCTTCTGCATCATCCCCTATGGCC
>CAYGKX010000646.1:0-2071 GCA_964350225.1 uncultured Rhodospirillaceae bacterium
TTCCCCCCACCCTGACGGCAAGCATGTTTCGGTCGAGCACGCCGGCACCCACCGTGTCGAGAATGAGGTCCACCCCCTCCCCGCCGGTAGACTCCAGGACGACATCGAGGAAATCTTCCTCGCGGTAATTGACGGCGAGGCCGAGCCCGAGGTGCCGCGCCGCGTCCAGCTTGGCCGCGTTGCTCCCGCTGCCGGCGATCAGGGCCGCCCCGGCTGCCTTCGCCATCTGTACCGCGGCCAGCCCGACGCCGGAGGTGGCCGCGTGGATGAAGACGCTCTGTCCCCGGCCGAGGCCTCCGTTGGTGAAGAGCGCATCGTGGGCGGTCAGCAAAGAGACCATGCTGGAGCCCGCCGCCTCCCAGGTCATGCTGTCCGGCACCCGAACGGCCCGGCGCCGATCGATTTTGACCCGTTCCGCGAGGCTTTGGGTCGCCATTCCCATCACCCGGTCGCCCGGCGCGAAATCCGCGACCTGCCGGCCGGTCGCCACGACGCGTCCCGCCATTTCGAGGCCGGGAATGACCGGGCCCGCCGCCCCGGCGCCGCCGAAATTCACGTGGCCCGCGCGCAGGTCCGCCCAGTTCAGGCCCGCAGCGACGACCTCGACCAGAAGATCGTCCGGACCGATTTCCGGTTCGGGTACATCGATGGCTTCGATTCTCAGCTCGGGTTCGCGTTCGGCGACGACAAGGGCTCTCACAGGCGATCTCTCTTCAGGCGGGAATCGGGTCGGCGGGCACCGGGACACCGAACAGCCGGACCGCATTGGCGTGAAGGATCCGGTGGAGAGCCGCCGGCTCCAGTTTCAGGGACCGGACGCGGTCGACGACATCGTCCTCCTGGTCCCAGGCGGCCGCATTCGACCCCAGCAGGACCCGGTCGGCGCCCGCTGTGGCAACCAGGAAGCGGAGCGCGGCTTCCCCCGGCACGAGACAGTCGAAATGCACCTGTGCCAGCAAATCCGAGAGGGGCCGGGTCAGGAGCCCCTTGCCCCAGGGACGCCGATCGAGCGCCATCGCCAGGCGGCCTTCGTTGAGGGGCGCCGAGCCGCCCCCGTGGGGCACGACGACATTGAGGCCCGGATGCCGGTCGAGGATGCCGGAGAAGACGAGTTCCGCAATCACCCGGAACTCCAGGCCGGGCAGGCCCGCGACCATGTCCAGATCCCAGCGTCCGCCGGTGCCGGCCTCGCCACCTCCGGAGCGTCCCGCGAGCGGTTCGGGATGAATCACGACCGGAACGGCCAGGTCCTCGAGAGCCTGCCACAATCCCTCGTTCTCAGTGGCGGACAGAGGCAGGCCGGGCGCACCCTGCCCGATCTGCGCGCCGCATAGGCCGAGTTCCTCGACCGCCCGCCGCAGCTCCCGTTCCGCTGCATCCGGCGCCTGCATCGGCAGGGTCGCGAGGCCGGAAAAACGGTCCGGGGCCTCGGCGACGAATGCCGCCATCTGCTCGTTATGCAGCCGGGCGAACGTCACCGCGGCAGATGCCGGCTGGTCGTAGAAATAGAACATTGGCATGGGGGACAGGACTTGATGGTCGATGCCCATCCGCGCCATCATCTCCAGCCGGCGCTCCCGGTTCGAAAGGGGCGATCCGACGAAATCCAGGTTCCGGATGACCTGCGCACCGGCGCGAAGATAGGCGACACCGTCCCGTTCGCCCGTCTCGGGTCCTGCCTCACCGCACGCGCCAAGCGTCTCCATCAAGAGGATGTGGGCATGGATATCGATGACGGGCGCGGGTCGCGCCGCCGGCTCAGCCGCCGTCACGCGACGTCGCCCCGGTCGCGAAAGGCGCCTCTTCCGCGCCGTCCGCCGGAGATGCGGCGGAGCGATGCCCGGCCATCACCCGTCGGCGCAGGCTCGTGATGTGCTGTTGCATCGCCGACGTGGCACCCGCCGGGTCGCCGCGCCGGATCGCCGCCAATATGGCCTCGTGTTCCCTCTGCGTGCGGGCCAGGTCGCTGACCTCCCAGACGGCGAGGAACCAGAGGCGCGTGGCTTTCTCGTGCAGCGACAGGATCAGGCCGGCGAGGGTCTTGTTGCCGGACGCCTCGAGGATAACGCTG
>CAYGKX010000647.1:0-1092 GCA_964350225.1 uncultured Rhodospirillaceae bacterium
GTCCAGGTACCGTCGCCGTCCTTGAGCAGGATTTCGAATCCCCGCCAGAACCGGAGATCGTCGACCCGCGCCGATCCGCCGCCGGTCAGGTGGATCGTGTCCGTGTCGTCCCCGCCGTCCACGGTGCCGGAGACGTTGAGCGCGCCGAAGGAGTCGGAAACCAGCTTGATGCGATCGTCGCCCCGGCCCAGGCTCGCGATCTGGGCCGTCAGGGTCCCCGCGACGACGATCGTGTCCGTGCCGTTCTGGCCCACAAGGGCAGTCAGGCTGCGCAGTTCGCCGCCCGCGTCGATCTGAAGGGTCCCGCCAGCGACGACGAGATTGTCCCGTACGGTGATAACCGCCTGGTCGGTGACGACCAACGTTCCATTGATGTCGATATCCTGCGAGATGTCGTTGAGCAGCACGTCCGTTTCCGTGCTGCCGTCGCCGATCTGCAGGACGGCGCCGGAAGCGACCGTGAGATGACTCTCAAAGGGTGTGGCGCTGGTCAGTTGGACGTCGCCGACCAGCACAAGGGTGCCGGCCGAGACCGTCAGGTCCTCTGTTGCGAAGGCGCTCGACGCATTCAGGGTCCAGGTACCGGCGTCCTGCTTGGTGATCGCGTCGAAATTCTGCACCTGGCCGAGGTTCAGGCCGCCAGTGCCGGCGCCCGTCAGGAGGATCGTGTCCGTGCCGCCGTCGGCATCGACGATGCCGGTCAGGATGGAGCCGGTGGCGAGGGTCAGGGTGTTGTCGCCGGCGCCGAGGTCGATGGTCCCGGCAACGTTCAGGGTGCCGTTGACGATCAGGTTGAAGTCGCCGGTTCCGACGAAGCCGCCATTGGCGTTGTAGGTACCGCCCGCGTCGATCTGCAGGGTGCCGGTCGATGAGACAGTGGTCAGGCCCTGGGCGGTGAAGGTCGCCATATCCGAGATGATCAGGGTGCCGTCGACATTCGTCCCGCCGGCCTCGTTGACCGATGTGGCGGTGCTGCCGTCGCCGATGGTCATCGTCGTGCCCGCGGTCACGTCCAGGGTGTTGCCCGTGATCGACCAGGCGCCGACCAGGGTCAGGGTGCCGTCGGTCAGGGCGATCGACTGGACGGTGGTC
>CAYGKX010000647.1:1102-2042 GCA_964350225.1 uncultured Rhodospirillaceae bacterium
CGTTCTTCGCGATCGTCTCAAAGTTGACCACCGTCGACATGTCCAGCGTGCCATTGGTGCCCGCGCCGCCGGTCAGGGTCAGCGCATCGGTTCCGTCGCCGCCGTCCAGGGTCGTGGTTGCCAGGAAGCCGACATTCCCGGCGTCCAGGGTTACTGTGTCCGCCCCGCCGGCAAGGTCGATCGTCCCGGTATGGACGAAGGTGCCGTCGATCGCCAGGGTTTCGCCCTGACCCGACCCCTGAAGCGTGCCGGTGAGGGTGAAACTGCCGCCCGCCTCGACGGTCAAAGTTCCGCCCGACAGGGTAACGGGCCCGGCCGCGGTCAGGCTCGCCCCGTTCTTGACGGAGATGTCCATCGCGGTCCAGGTGCCGGACAGGTTCAGGGTCCCGCCGTCGACCGACAGGCTGCCGACGGAGGCCGTTCCGGCCGCGATGGTCCAGGCGCCGACCTCATCCTTGGTCAGGGTCGCGAAATTCTGGAGGGTGGTGACGTTGAGCGCGGCAGTACCGGTTATGCCGGTACCCGTACCGAGGAGCCGCAGGCTGTCGCCGCCACCGCCGCCATCCAGCATGTCCACGACGACCGGGAAGTTGCTGGACCTGTCCAGGGTGATCGTATCCGCGCCGCCCGCAAGATCGATGCTGCTCGCGCCGATGGTCCCCAATACAGTGATTGTCTCAACCCCGGCGCTACCCATGATCTGTGTCGCGGTGAAGTCGCTCCCGGCCGCGATATCGAGAGTTCCACCGTTCAGTGTGGTGGTTCCCGTCACTGTCATGCTCCCGAAGCCGACCTTGAGCGTACCGTTCAGGTTCAGATCGCCCCCGACAGTGACCCTGGCGCGCTCCGGGTCGTCGCCAACTTCGAGGGTGGCGCCCGATGCGACCGTCGCGGAGCCGGTAACGGTCCAGTCGGTGCCGAGCAATTCAAGAGTCCCGCC
>CAYGKX010000648.1:0-927 GCA_964350225.1 uncultured Rhodospirillaceae bacterium
CTGAAGGGCCATTCGGCCATCGGCCACAACCGCTATGCCACGACCGGCGAAACGGTCCTCCGCAACGTCCAGCCGCTCTTCGCCGATTTCGCCTTCGGCGGGGTCGCGGTCGCCCATAACGGCAACCTGACGAATGCCCGGCAGATCCGGACGGCGCTGGTCCAGGCCGGCCACCTGTTCCAGTCGACGACTGATACCGAAGTCATCATCCAGCTGCTCGCCACCAGCCGGGCGACCAACCTCGTCGACCGGGTGATCGACGCCCTGTCGCGCATCGAGGGCGCCTATTCCCTCGTCCTGCTCAGCCGCAAGAAGGTGATCGGCGTGCGCGATCCGCTGGGCGTGCGGCCGCTGGTCCTGGGCGAGCTCGACGGCAGCCACATCCTCGCCTCGGAAACCTGTGCCCTCGATATCATCGGCGCCAAGTTCGTGCGCGACGTGGATCCAGGCGAGATGATCGTCCTGGACGAGCGCGGGGTCGAGAGCATCAAGCCCTTCCCGCAGCGGCAGAAACGCTTCTGTGTTTTCGAATATATCTACTTCGCCCGCCCCGACAGCGACGTGGAGGGCCTGAGCGTCTACGACGCCCGCAAACGGATCGGCGCGGAGCTGGCCCGCGAATCCGGCGTGGAGGCGGATGTCATCGTTCCGGTGCCCGATAGCGGCGTTCCGGCCGCGATGGGCTACTCGGAAGCCTCCGGCATCCCCTTCGAGCTGGGCATCATCCGGAACCACTATGTCGGCCGCACGTTCATCGAGCCGGCCGACCATATCCGCCATCTTGGCGTGAAACTGAAGCACAACCCGAACCGCCGGCAACTTGCCGGCAAGCGGGTTGTGCTGGTCGACGACAGCATCGTGCGCGGCACGACTTCGACCAAGATCGTCGAGATGGTGCGGGCGGCCGGGGCGAAGGAAGTACATATG
>CAYGKX010000648.1:937-2037 GCA_964350225.1 uncultured Rhodospirillaceae bacterium
TGCGGATATCCAGTCCGCCGACGACCCATTCCTGCTTCTACGGGATCGACACGCCGGAACGGGCCAAGCTGCTCGCGGCCCGGCACGATGTCGAGGGGATGGCGCGGCTGATCGGTGTCGACAGCCTGGCTTTCATTTCGGCCGACGGGCTCTACCGTGCAATGGGGCTGGAGGGCCGGGACGCGGAGCAGCCGCAATTCTGCGATGCCTGCTTCACCGGCGATTATCCGACGGCGCTGACGGACCACGACACGGGATCGGTCACCAAGCAGCTTTCCCTGCTCGAAGAGGCCGTCTAGCCCGATGGGCGGGCGTCTGGAGGGCCGGATCGCGCTGGTTACTGGCGCGTCGCGCGGCATCGGGGCGGCGGTTGCCGAACGCTACGCCGCCGAAGGAGCCCATCTCATCCTCGTCGCCCGAACGGTCGGCGGGCTGGAAGAGGTCGACGACCGGGTCCGGTCGGCGGGCGGCAGCGCAACCCTGGTGCCCTTCGACCTGACGGAATTCGCCAAGATCGACGAACTGGGCGCCGCCATCTACCAGCGCTGGGGCAAGCTGGATATCCTGGTGGGCAACGCTGGCATCCTCGGCGAACTGATGCCGGCCCACCAGATGGAGCCGGCCCTGTGGCAGCGCACGGTCGACCTGAACCTCACCGCCAACTGGCGGCTGATCCGCAGCATGGACCCCCTTCTGCGGGCCTCCGGCACGGGCCGCGCGATGTTCGTCACCTCCGGCATCGTCCGGGGAGAATTTCCCTTCTGGGGCGTTTACAAGGCGACCAAAGCCGGCCTCGAGGCGATCGTCCAGACCTATGCGGCGGAGAACAAGGCCTTCGATCTCCGCGTCAATCTCGTCGATCCGGGCGTCGTTCGCACCGCAATGAGAGCCAAGGCAATGCCGGGAGAAGATCCGGAAAGCCTTCCGGCGCCCGAGGCGGTGACGGAGGTTTTCGTCGAGCTCGCGGAGGCTGGCTGCACCCGTACAGGCGAGATCGTTCACGCCTGATCGTCGGCAGCAGATGTGCGTCATGCGTAGGGATTCCTGCCCTTGCGCAAGGACAGGCGCAGCGGCACGCCCTGGAAGTCGAACGCGGTCCG
>CAYGKX010000649.1:0-2030 GCA_964350225.1 uncultured Rhodospirillaceae bacterium
TCGTCGTCGCCGGGCAGCGGGATCTTGTCCACCTTGCCGTCCTTGATCTCGCTTTCGCGATGTTGGCGGTACAGGCTGCGAACGGTTGCGTACCAGTCCACCGAATCTTTCTCCAGATCCTCGATACGTTGGATATTGCGGGAATATTCGTCGAGGAAACCCAATGCGCCGCGCGCGCCGAAGACGAACTGTACCGCGATCGAGTCTCCGGTGACGTAGGAGAACGGGTTCGAAAAGGCGTCGACGCCGCGACCGATCGTGTGCCGGACGGAGGACGGTCCCAAGATCGGCAGGACCAGATAGGGGCCGGACTTGAAGCCCCAGACGGCGAGCGTCTGGCCGAAATCCTCGGTATGCCGCTTCAGGCCGTACTGCCCTGCGACGTCGAAAAGGCCGCCGATGCCGGCCACGGTGTTGACGACGAAGCGGACGGCGGTCTCGGCCGCTCGACCGCCCTTACCCTGCAGGACGTCGTTGATGAAGGTGACCGGCGAGGCATAGTTGTTGGAGAAATCGCGTACGCGATTGCGCAGGAACTCCGGGACGACCTTCTTGTAGGCTTTGCCGATCGGCCGCAGGACGTGCTTCTCGACCCGCATGTTGTTCTTGAAGATCCGCCGGTTCAGCGGCTCCAACGGATCGTTCGTTTTCTCGAATTCCGCGCGCGCCGCCGGATCTGTGGGCGGTGTGGCGCACCCGGCGACGATCAAGGTTGTGGCGAGGACGCCGGCGGCGAGGGCGGCAGGCCTGAGCAATCTTCCCATACGTCGCTTCCGTTCTTCCCTGTTCCTGTCAGCGGTGCGCCTTGATCGGCGCGCCTTTCCGGCCGGGACGCGCAAAAGCGCCTGGCGGCCGGGTTTACTTGCCGTCGAGCGCTAGCATGTTTCCCCGGGTGGAGCTAGCGCCCGGGCGTTGGCGCCCTTTGCTCCTGCCGCCAGGCTTCGTAGGCCCTGACGGCCGGCGAAAAGGCCAGGACGACCACGATCGCCAGGTAGACCAGCGCCACGAGGACAGCGAAGGTCGAGATACCGTCCCAGGGATGGGACATCAGCGCCGCGAGAACGAACGCGAAGGCGACCATCCCGACGACGATCAGGAGCATACGCGCCCACAGAAATCCGCGATAGAGGCCGTAGACGAGCCCCAGTGTCACGATTATGCGAACCGCGCTGCCCCAGTTCGGTTCCACGCCGGAGGTGAGCGCGAAGGCGACGTCGGCCACTTCTCGGGCGAGGATGAGCAGGATCACCGCATAGACGATGAGCGCGCCGCGGCGGGCCGCTGTGGCAGCGGGGGGAAGCAGGGGTCCTAGCATTCGGCGGGCCTGTAACGGTCGAAAGGGCAGGAATGGCGGTTTGGTGCGCTGTTATAGGCGCCATGCGCGGATTTGTACCAGCCGGCAATGGCACGGCTTCTCCCGACGCGTGATATAGCTGCACGAACCACGTCACGAATGTCCGGCGTCCGATGCGAACCTTTCTTCTCGTCCTTACCCTCTTCGCCCTTCTTGCCGCCTCCGTGGCGGCGGCGATCTTTCTTTGGGTCGATTTCGGCGAAGCCGAGATCTCGACCATCGGGCTCCTCTCGATGATCGGCGGCGGCCTGGTGGCGTTGCTGCTCGGGGCCGGTCTGATGGCGCTGGTCTTCATCAGCAACCGCCGGGGCTGGGACGACAGCCATGGCTATGATCCCGGCCGGCAGGGCGCACCGGACGGGGCGGACGGCGAAGGCGGCGACAGGCGCCGATAGAGCGGTCTAAGCCCCAGGGGCAGCATATAGATCGGCAGCTGCGCCATCGCGATGAACAGGACGACGTCGGGATGGGCCTTGCCGGCAAGGGCGGCAAGCAAGAGGCCCATGTTGCGGTTTCCGGAGGCGAGCCCGATCGACAGCGCCCGGCGCGGCCCCGACTTCCAGAAGAGGCCCGTCGCCACGGCCTGCATTCCCAGATTGATGGCAAAGGCCAGCGCCAGCGGCAGGGCGACGAGCCGAGGCTCCGACACGATGCGGGCGCCAATGCCATCCATGAT
>CAYGKX010000650.1:0-1135 GCA_964350225.1 uncultured Rhodospirillaceae bacterium
CTACATGTCCCGCAACGTCGGCTTCGTCGCCGTCGACGCGCCGGGCACGGGCGAGTCGCCCCTCAAGGCCGCGCCGGATTCCCAGCGCATCTATTCCGCCATCGTCGACTATCTGCTGACCCGGGATGACGTGGATCCCGCCCGGATTTCGGCCCAGGGCGTCAGCTTCGGCGGCTACTGGGTCACGCGCTTCGCCTATGCCGAAACGGACCGCCTGAAATGCGCCTGCAACTGGGCCGGGCCATCGAACATCTGGTTCACGGAGGGCAACCTCCTCAAGACCTTCGCGACCCGGGAGTATCTGTTCCGGGTCTTCGGGGCGTCCGATCTGGACGACTGCCTCGCGAAGACCGCGAAGATGTCCATCAAGGCGCTGGGCCTGGTCGACGACCCGCTGCCGCCCTTCCTGCTGGTCAATGGCGAAAAGGACACGGTCGCCCCGATCGAGGATACCCACCTGATCCTCCGCAACGGCACGACCCCGCGCTGGGCCTGGATCAACCCTGCCGGCATCCATCTCGCACGATCGGCGGAGTGGAACGACGAGCGGATCATGGACGAGATCATCGTCCCCTGGTTCGAAATGCAGCTCGCGCGCTAGACGCGGCACCTGAAGAATACGAAGGGAGAGCGCCATGCTGCGCAGCACCGACAGGTTCCTCACGACCCACACCGGCAGCCTGCCGCGGCCGAACGACCTGATCACGATGATGTATGCCAAGGAAGAGGGCGTGCCGGTCGACCGCGCCGCCCTCGCCGCGCGCATCCGGGCGGCGGTCGCGGAGATCGTCGACAAGCAGGTCGCCGCCGGGGTCGACATCGTCAACGACGGCGAGATGAGCAAGCCCTCCTACGCCACCTACATCAAGGACCGGCTGGGCGGCTTCGGCGGCACCTCCAACAGCTTCAAGTATCAGGACCTGAACGACTTCCCGGTCCTGGAGCAGAAGGTGTTCGGCGACCCCGGCCGGTCCCGCCGCAAGACCCCGGGCTGCAACGGCCCGATCACGGTCGAGGATCCGGAGGCCGCCGTCACCGACGCCGCGAACCTGAAGGCAGCCATCGGCGACCGGCCGGTCGCGGCCGGCTTCATGAGTGCGGCGTCGCCCGGCGTCATCGCCCTCTTCTTCCGCGA
>CAYGKX010000650.1:1145-2029 GCA_964350225.1 uncultured Rhodospirillaceae bacterium
CGGTCGCGGACGCCGGCTTCATCCTTCAGATCGACTGCCCCGACCTCGCGATGGGCCGCCATATCCAGTTCGCCGACCTTTCGACCGAGGCCTTCCGCAAGCAGGCCGCGCTCAATATCGAGGCGCTGAACCACGCCCTCCGGAACATCCCGGAAGAGCAGCTGCGCATGCACCTGTGCTGGGGCAACTACGAGGGGCCGCACCACTGCGACGTGCCGATCTCGGACATCATCGACCTCGTCTTCACCGCCCGTCCGTCACAGATTTCCTTCGAGGCGGCGAACCCGCGCCATGCCCACGAATGGAAGCTGTTCGAGACGGTGAAGCTGCCCGACGGCAAGGTCCTGATCCCCGGCGTCCTCGAATCCAAGACCAATTTCATCGAGCATCCGGAACTGATCGCCCAGCGGATCGGCCGCTATGCGAGCCTGGTCGGGCGCGAGAATGTTATTGCCGGATCGGATTGCGGCTATGGCACCTGGGTCGGCCAGGCCGCGGTCGACCCGGACGTCGTCTGGGCCAAGCTCGCCGCAATGGCCGAGGGCGCGCGGCTGGCGAGCGCTGAGTTCTGGGGTTAGGCGGCGTCAAGTAGCAGGGTCCGTCATCCGATCCTTCGACAGGCTCAGGATGAGGAAGAGCTATATTTCTCGGAATAGGCTCCCCTCATCCTGAGCCTCCTCATGGTGAGCTCGTCGAACCACGAAGGATACGAAGCCAAGCGCAATCGTGGGGCATCCTTCGAGACGCCGGCCGCGCCGGCGCCTCAGGATGAAGGTGTTGAATTAATCCACAATCTTCATCCTGAGGAGCGCGAAGCGCGTCTCGAAGGATCGGAAGAAGCACTCAGCTCCGGAAGCCACCCTCACGCCGCCGCGCGGGGCGGA
>CAYGKX010000651.1:0-2007 GCA_964350225.1 uncultured Rhodospirillaceae bacterium
GTCTCGGCGACATTGGTCGCGAGCACGATCTTGCGGCGGCCTGCGGGCGCCGGTCGGACCGCCGCGTCCTGGGCGTCGAGGCTGAGAGTTCCATGCAGCCTGTGGAGGTCGACGGCGGCCGGGAGCCGGTCCGACAGCCGCTCGGCCGTGCGCTCGATCTCCCCCGCGCCGGGCAGGAAGGCGAGAATGTCGCCCTGGTACTCCGCGAGGGCAGCCCGCACCGCTGTCGCCATGCGGTCCGGCAGACCGCGGATATCGCCACCGCCGCCATAGCTCAGCTCGACGGGAAAGAGGCGGCCATCGCTGCGCACGACGGGTGCCCCGCCCATCAGTGCCGCAACCCGATCGCCCTCGAGGGTCGCCGACATGACGAGGAGACGCAGGTCCGGGCGGAGGGCCTCTTGCGCCTCGAGACAGAGGGCCAGCGAGAGGTCGCCATCGATCCCCCGTTCGTGGAACTCGTCGAACAGCACCGCGGCGATCCCGTCGAGGGACGGGTCGGCCTGAATGCGGCGCAGGAACAGGCCATCGGTGACAACCTCAATTCTGGTCCCGGCACTCACCTTGCTATCGAGCCGAACCCTGTAACCGACTGTTTCTCCGACAGCTTCACCACGCCGCGCCGCCATGAAACGGGCCGCCGACCGGGCTGCCAGACGGCGCGGGGCGAGCATGACGATACGGCCGTTGCCCCGCCAGGACGCGTCTAGCAGCGCCAGCGGCACGCGGGTCGTCTTGCCCGCACCGGGCGGCGCCTCGAGGACGGCGTTCGGCCCCGCATCGAGCGCCGCGCGCAACGGATCGAGCACATGGTCGATGGGGAGCTGCGCGGCCATGGCCGTCAGCGGAGCAGCCCGGGCAGAAGGAGCGCGATTTCTGGCACGATCGTGAGAATGACGATTCCCGCAAGGAGCAGCAGCCAGAAGGGCACAGTCGCCCGGGCGGCCTCGCCCAGAGTGACCGCCTGCCCGGTCAGGGCGGTGAGGACATAAAGGTTGAGACCGACCGGCGGCGTGATCAGCGCGATCTCGATCATCACCGTCACCAGCACGCCAACCCAAACCGGGTCGAAGCCGAAGCCGGTCATCAGCGGATAGACGATCGGAAGGGTCATGATCATCAGAGACAGCCCCTCGAAGACACAGCCGAGCAGCAGGTAGATCAGGATGACGACGAGGAGGAAGACATACTTGTCGAGGCCCAGGGCCACGACTTCCTCCAGAAGCATGCGCGGCAGGCCCAGCACGCTGATCGACTGGGCCAGGATGACGGCCCCCAGGATGACGAAGCCGATGACGGCGAAGCTCTCGACCGATCGCACCAGCGCGCGAAGCAGGCGGCGGGGGCCAAGCTCGCCCATCAGCATGCCGATCAGGATCGCCGCGACGACGCCGATGCCCGCGGCCTCTGTCGGCGTCGCGATGCCGGCAACGATACTGCCCATGATGGCGGCGATCAGGGCGGCGATGGGCCAGCAGTGTAGAATGGCCAGGGTCGCCCTCCCCCGGCCGACACCGGGACCGGCATCATCCGGACGGGCGTGGCGGAGCCGGAAAGCGATATAGCCGATAAAGAGAAGCGCGAACAGGAGGCCAGGCAGGATACCGGCGAGGAAGAGCTGGCCGATCGACGTCTCGGTGATCGCGCCGTAGATCAGGAGCGACAGGCTCGGCGGGATCAGCAGGCCCAGGGTGCCGCCAGCCGCAATGGTCGCGACGATGTCGGGCTTCCGGTAGCCGAGCTTCGCCATCTCCGGATAGGCGACGGCCCCGACGGCGGCGGCCGTCGACATCGAGGATCCCGAGACCGCACCGAAGATCGTCGTGACGACGATGTTGGTATGGAGGAGCCCGCCTGGCACGCGGCGAAAAGCCGGCGATACCGCCCGGTAGAGCCGTGCGCTCAGACCGCTCTCCAGCAGCAACTCCCCGATAAGGATGAAAAGGGGGATGGCGCTCAGGGTGAAGTCCTTGAAGACGTTCCGAACCGCCGTCCCCGCGCGGTTCG
>CAYGKX010000652.1:0-1976 GCA_964350225.1 uncultured Rhodospirillaceae bacterium
GGTCCGCATGCTCGCCTGGCAGCCCGCGCCCTGAACCCGCGACAAGGAGGAGCGCCATGCCCCATCCGCTCGACGTCCCGCAATATGTCCTCGACAGGATCGAGGCAAAGCGCGGCCGGGTGCCGGTCTTCGACCGGTTCGACCCAAAGAAGACAGCCCTTCTCGTCGTCGACATGCAGAATTTCTTCGTCGCCGAGGTCGAGGCGGCGCAGAGCATCGTGCCCAACATCAACCGGCTCGCCGCCGGCCTGCGCGACAGGGGCGGGCTGGTCGCCTGGGTCCTCCTGACCGTCGCCGACGAACTGGGCGGGCCGAGCAAATGGCCGATTTATCACGACTATTTCTTCACGCCGGCCAAGCGCCAGGCGCACAAGGACGGTCTGACCCGAGGCGAATGGGGCCACGGGCTCTATGAGGAACTCGATGCCCGCGACGGCGACCTGATGTCGGAGAAGACCCGTTTCAGCGCCTTCATCCAGGGGGCGTCGGACCTGCACGACCGGCTGCAGCAACGCGGGATCGAGAATGTTCTCATCTGCGGCACGGCAACGAACATGTGCTGCGAGGCGACGGCGCGGGACGCGATGATGATCGGCTACCGTGCCGTCATGGTGTCCGACGGCAACGCCGCCCGCTTCGATGAGGATCACATGGCCGGGCTCACCTCCGTCTGGCAGAGCTTCGCCGACGTGCGCTCGACGGACGACATCCTCGACAACCTGCTGCGGCCGGAAGACGGCGCGGGGGCGGCATGACAGAGGGTTTCTTCTACCAGCCGCACGTCCATACCGCGGACGGGGTGCTGAGCCCGGACCTCTTGCTCGACCGGCTGGCGCTGACCCGGGACGGCGGCACGAACCTGCCGCTGACCATCGGGCTCCTGACCTCCGGGACGTCGATCCAGCAGATCGGCGCGACGGCCTGCGGCAACGCGGCGCTCGCCCTCGTTTCGGCCGGACGCGGGACGGTCGCGACCGTCGCCTCCGCCCATTGGGATCCCGCGCTCGCGGACGGCCCCGCCTGGCTGCCCTATCAGGTGGCACCGAAACCCATTTCGCGGGAGGCGGTGCGACTGGAGATGCTGGCCGGCGACCCGTCCGCCTTCGTCCTCCGTACCATCGGGCTCACGGGCGACGACCGGATCCAGCTCGGCGAGACCGCCCTCGATGCGCTGCCGGGTTTCGCCGACGCCGCCGCGCTCTGGTCAGGGCCCGACGCGCCCGAGCATTCCGTGCTGCTGCTGCCGGCCGGCCATATCGACCCCGCCCCGGAAGGACGGAACGGCTACCTGGTGGAACTCGCCGGCAAGCCTGATGACCACACCCGAGGCCAAACGGGGGGCCGAACCGCCGGCCTGACCTATTCCGTCGAGCGGCTCACGGCCTGAAGGAGAAGCGATCATGGGTACACGAAACGGCAAGCCTTTCTTTCGGGCCGATCAGGTCGGCAGCCTTCTCCGGCCGGAGCGCCTTCTCGCCGCACGCGACAGGTTCGACCGGGGCGACATCGACCGGGACGCCCTGTGGGCGGCGGAGAACCACGCCATCGAGGAAGCAGTCCGGCTTCAGGAAGCGGCCGGCTTCGATATCGTGACGGACGGCGAGTTCCGGCGGAGCGTTTGGTGGTACGACTTCGTCAACGCGCTCGACGGAATCGAAATCACGGAACCCGACCGCCGCTCCGGCTTCAGCGGCGTCGGCGCCGGGGAATGGGAGTACTTCCCGAAGACGGTCCGGACCGTCGGGCCGCTCGGCCGGTCCCAAGACATCGCCGCACCGGAATATGCCGCGCTCGCCGCCATGACGGACCGCACGGCAAAGATCACCATCCCCTCCCCCAGCCGCCTGCATTTTCACGGCGGCCGGGCCGCGGTCGATCCGGCGGTCTATCCCGAGATGGCGGCATTCTGGGCCGACGTCGTGCGGGTCTACCGGGAGGAGATCGCGGCCCTGGAAGCGGCCGGCTGCCGCTACATC
>CAYGKX010000653.1:0-1953 GCA_964350225.1 uncultured Rhodospirillaceae bacterium
TCGCCGTGATGGGACCGAAGGGCGCGGTGGAGATCATCTTCCGTGAGGACCGGAACGACCCGGAGAAGATCGAGAAACGGACCGAGGAATATCGCCAGAAGTTCGCAAACCCGTTCATCGCGGCCTCGCGCGGCTTCGTCGACGACGTCATCCGTCCTCACAATACCCGGGCCCGCCTTTGCAAGGCGCTGGCGTTGTTACGGACGAAGGAGTTGGAGAACCCCTGGAAGAAGCACTCGAACATTCCGCTTTAGGGCGGCCGCGACCCGTCCTACGCCACCGGCGCGAAGATCTCCATCGGCTCCGACACGCCCAGGAGCTTGTGTGCGCCCAGCGGTTCGAACTCCCCGTCGCAGGTTTCGGCGAAGGCGCCGCTGACCAGGATCGGGCGGTGAAGTTCCTTGGTCATGTCCTGAAGCCGGGCGACCTGGTTGACGGATGGGCCAATCACCGAAAAGGCCAGCCGGTCGGCCGTTCCGATGTTGCCGAACATCATCTCGCCGCGATGCAGCGCGAGTCCGAAGGATAGCGGCGCCTCTCCTGACGTGAGGCGCTCCTCGTTCAGGGCGGCGAGACGCTGCGCCGCGTCTCTGCCCGCGCGGAGCGCGGCGGCGCAGGCGTCGGCTTCGCAGAAGCCGGGGGCGTCCTCCTGCACGATGGGAAAAAGCGCGAGCACCGCGTCGCCGATGAAGTCCAGGAGTTCTCCCCCGGCGTCGACGATGGCGCCGCCCATGCAGTTGAAATAGCCGTTCAAGACCTCGGTATAGGCCTCACGGGTCAGGGTCTCCGACATCGCCGTGGAGCCGCGCAGGTCGCTGTACCAGATGACCGCCGGGATCGTGTCGCCGTCGCCCCGGCGGATCTTGCCGGCAAGGACGCGCATCCCGGCATTCACGCCCAGGTAGGTGCGCAGCACATTCTCGGTTATCTGGCTCTTCATCGTCATGCGGGCGGCGATGGCAAGTTGCTGCTGGATGCGGCGCAGCGCGACGATCTCGCGCTCCGTGAACCCGCCATCCCGGTCGATCAGCCAGGAGCCGAGCATGCCGTCGGACTCCGAGCGGTTGAAGGAGATGAGGAAGGCCAGGTAATCGGTACCGCCGACCGCACGGAGGTCGTCCAGGATCGGGAAGTCGCGCATCGCCTCCGGGCCGGTCAGCCGGCGGCGCAGCAGCGGCACGTTGTGGGTCATCATGTAAAATTGCGGGCTGCGCTGAAAACGCTCGGGCGCAACCTCGCTGTCGGTATGCTCGTAGCTTTCCTCGATTGCGCCACCCTCCCGGGTCCAGGTCACGCCCATCCCGGAGTAGAGCGGGTGGAGGACGTTGAAGGCGACATGCATGCGCATCACGGGCAGGCCGGCGGCATAGAGCCGGCGGCAGGTGCCTTCGACGAGGTTGGTGATGTTTGCCTCCGCCAGCGCCTGGGTCGTCAGCCAGGCGGCGACCTCGTCCAGCATGGCGGGCAGCGGCTCGTCGCTACCGGAGGCGAGGTCGGGCGCGGAAAAGGCGTCGTCCATGGCCGGAATATAGGCGTTCGCGCGCCGGGTTGCGAGCGCACACTCCGCCGCCGGAACGGCACCGCCGGACGGGAATAGGCGCTTGTCCGCCTCGCGGCGCGCGGGCTACATAGGGCGGTGGCCCACCGCCCGGCGGTGGGACCCTAGGGACCATGGGGGAAGTCTGGCCTTGTTCGAGAAGATCCTGATCGCCAATCGCGGCGAAATCGCCTGCCGCGTCATTCGTACAGCCAAGAAGATGGGCATCGCCACCGTCGCCGTCTATTCGGAGGCGGATGCCGACGCCCTCCATGTACGCATGGCCGACGAGGCGGTGGCGATCGGGCCCGCGCCCTCCGCCGAGAGCTATCTGGTCATCGACCGCATCGTCGAGGCCTGCAAGACGACAGGCGCCCAGGCAGTCCATCCGGGTTACGGCTTCCTGTCCGAGAACC
>CAYGKX010000654.1:0-1946 GCA_964350225.1 uncultured Rhodospirillaceae bacterium
TCGTCGTCGACCTCCGTGATCTCGACCGAGCTCGCCGCGAGACAGTCGAAATGCAGGACGTCGCTGTCCGTGTCGAAGTCGGAGATGACTTCCTGGGCGGCCCAGTTCCAGGTGATGTTGACGGTCTGCGGATCGTCCGACCCGCCGCCGCCATCGCCACCTGTATCGCCACCCGGGTCGCCACCCGGGTCGCCACCGGTATCACCGCCGGTGTCTCCGCCCGTGTCGCCACCGGTATCGCCGGTGTCCCGGTTCGGCCAGACGCCGTCATGTGTCTGGTGCCCGTCGGTGATTGCACCGGCCGGCGCCTCAGGCGTCAGCAGAACGGTGCGGTCGACCAGGGTGACGTCGTTCTGGTCGAAGCCGAACGGCGCTTCCAGATTGTCCTCGATTACCTGGTCGTGGTGGAACTCCACCTGTCCCGGGCTGAGGTCCGCGAGCGTGATCCCCGTGAAGGTGTAGCTCTGGCCGCTCGGCTGGGTCGAGATAACCAGGCCGTCCGGTGTGTCCTCGACCGACAGGCGTTCCCGCGTCCCGTAATAGAGGAAGCTGATCTTGTCGGTGGTGACGTCGAACCCGTCGATCACCGTTTCCACGCCATACTCATGCGACAAGATGTAGGTCGTGTCGGCGTCGCGCGGACCGATGCCCAGTTCCCAGGAAACGAGCCCGCCGATATCCTGGCGGAAATGCTCGTTCCCAACGATCCCGAAATTCTCGATCGCCAGATCGTCGAAGGTGATGCCCTGGAGGATCTGGATCTCCGGACCCCATGGACTGTCGATCGCAACCTCGCCGGACGGCGTCTTGGCGAGGATCATGTTGTGGACCGAGATGTCGCCGAAATAGAGCTCGTCGACAGCCGGGTTGAAACCGACGATGTCGTCCGCCCCATGATCCGCCTGATACTGGTTGCCGCCATTGGAGGTGCTGCCGACCACAACCGGCGGGTTGGAGCCGTCGCTGTCGTAGACGATGCCGCCGCCGGCCGAACCGCCGTCGTTTCCGCCCGTGTCGCCACCTGTGTCGCCACCCGTGTCGCCACCTGTGTCGCCACCCGCGTCGCCTCCCGTATCGCCACCGGTGCCGCTGCCGGCGCCGATCTGGGCGAAGATTTCGTCCTGCGTTCCGGAATGCATGATGGTGAAGTTGGCCGGGGACAACTCGTCGAGGGTCACGCCGACGAGGGTCGTCGATTGCAGCATCGAGGGAATGGAGAAGACGACGTTGCCGCCCTCTTCATAAACCTCGATCGTCTCCGGCGAGAACCAGTCGATGAAGACGCTGTCGGTTGAGGGGTCGAAGTCGGAGATGACCTGGTTCTGCGCCCAGGCCCAGGTGATCGTGACCACCTGCGGCGTCCCGCCATTCCCTCCGGTGTCGCCGCCGGTGTCTCCACCCGTATCTCCACCGGTGTCTCCACCCGTATTTCCGCCGGTGTCTCCACCAGTGTCACCGCCGGTGTCACCGCCGGTGTCTCCACCAGTGTCTCCACCGGTCGAACCGTCGCCGACCAGTCCGAGAACTTCCGAAGCCGCGGTCGAATCGAGGATGGTGAAGTTGGCAGCGGAGAGGTCGGACAGGGAAATACCCTGAAGGGTCGTCGTCTGGTTGTTCGACGGAACGGCAAAGACGGTGTTACCGCCCTGATCATAGACGTCGAGCGCGTCGGCGGCGATCCAGTCGATGAAGATCGTGTCGGCGTCCGGGTCGAAGCCGGTCACGACCTCGTCCTGGCCCCAGCTCCAGGTAATGACGACATCCGCGGTCGTCGCATCGACGCCGGCGGTGCCGCCGCTGCCCGATCCGTTCAGACCTTCGTCGCCGGTCAGCCGGTCCTCGAAGTAGGTGATCAGGTCTTCGATCGACGGGGCGTCGTAGCCGCCGAACTGGTCGATATACTGGAGGATCGACGTGCCGAACTCGTCATTGCTGAGCGTACCGCT
>CAYGKX010000655.1:0-1942 GCA_964350225.1 uncultured Rhodospirillaceae bacterium
GTAACCGCGCCCGCAGGCGAAGTCGACCCGCCCGCCCGACAGAAGGTCGAGGCTGGCCCAGGTCTCCGCGACATGGACCGGGTGGTGCAGCGGCAGGACGGAGACGGCGGGGGCGAGCCTGATGTTCCGCGTCTCCGGAATGACGCTCGCGAGCACGATGTCCGGACGTGAGTTGACACCGAGCGAATCGAAATGGTGCTCCCCGATCCAGGCGGAGTGGTAGCCCAACCGGTCGGCCAGGAGCGTCTGTTCGCGGATATCCTGGATAAACTGGTTCGCGCTGCGCGGATTGTTGGGGTAGGCATTGTCGCTGAGCGTGAAGTAGCCGAATTCCATGGGATTTCCTCCGGGTGGGCGTTTTTTAATTTGCAATTGCAAATTTTGTAATTGCAAGCTCCCACCCTGTCAAGGAAATCTGCAGGACGGCGCACTGCCAACAAGGGGACGAACCGCATGGCGGGGCAGGGACGATGACAGTTCGGGCGATCTTGTGGGATTTCGGCGGCGTGCTGACGACCAGCCCGTTCGAGGCGTTCAACCGGTTCGAGGCGGAGCGGGGTCTGCCCCGGGATTTCATTCGCCGGGTCAACGCAACGGACCCCGACACCAATGCCTGGGCCCGGCTGGAGCGGAACGAGATCGATCTTGCGGGCTTCGACGCGCTGTTCCGCCGGGAAAGTGCGGCGCTCGGCCATCCGGTCGATGGGCGGGATATCCTGCCGCTCCTCGCCGGCGACTTGCGACCGGAGATGGTCCGGGCGCTTGAGCTGTGCCGCGCGCGGCTGCGCTGCGTCTGTGTCACCAACAACGCGAATTACGGCGAGGGCCCGAGCATGTCCTCAGACGCCGCCCGAGCGGCGGAGATCCGGCGCGTCTTCGACCTTTTTCACGAGGTGGTCGAATCCCGGGTCGTGGGCGTCAGGAAACCGGACCCGAGGATCTACGAGATCGCTTGTGAAGCCGCGCGTGCCGCGCCTGAGGAAATCGTCTATCTCGACGACCTTGGTATCAACCTCAAGCCGGCCCGCGCGCTGGGCATGACGACCATAAAGGTCGTCGACCCGGCGGAAGCGCTCGCCGGTCTTGCCGCAGCCGTCGGATTTGCACTGGATGCCGGCTAGCGGGGCCGGATCGTAATCTGCAATCCGCCCCGATGACCGATGGGTCAGCCCCGCGCGGGCTGGAGCAGGAAAGCGGGGGTGTGGTCGCCGAAGGCGCCGCCGTCGTTGTTGGCGGGGACGGGGCGGGGCTTCCGCTCCGGCCGGTCCTTGTCGCTCCGGCGGGTCCGGTCGCGGCGCTCTTCGCTCTTGGGCGCGCTACGGCCGCGGGCCGCTGCCTTGCGCCGGGGCGCGGGCGCCGCGGCGGGCGCCTCGTCTTCCGCTTCCGGCACGTCCGGCTTTGCCTCGGCCTTGGCGGCGGCGGCCGGCACGGCCTCGGCCATCGTGCCGCTGCCCAGCCGTTCGATCTTCCGCTTGATGGTGCGTTCGATTGCGTCGACGAACTTCTCGTCGGCCCGGGTTGCGAATGTATAGGCCTTGCCCTTGCGGCCGGCCCGGCCCGTGCGGCCGATTCGATGGACATAGTCGTCGGCGTGGATCGGCACGTCGTAGTTGAAGACATGGGAGACGTCGTTGACGTCCAGCCCGCGCGCCGCGACGTCGCTGGCGACCAGGATGGTCAGGTCGTGGCTGCGAAACTTCTCCATGACCTCGTTGCGCCGTTCCTGGGCCATATCGCCGTGCAGGGCCGCAACGTCCAGGCCCTTGGCCTTGAGGCTCTTGTGCAGGCTGTCCACGTCGCGCTTCCGGTTGCAGAAAATGATGGCGCGGTAGACGTCGTCGTCCTCGATCAGCTTGCGCAGGCGCCGTTCCTTGTCGCGTGGCGCAACTTCGACAAGCCGGTCCTCGATCATGGCCGAGGTGGTGGCGGGGCGGGCGACGGA
>CAYGKX010000656.1:0-1942 GCA_964350225.1 uncultured Rhodospirillaceae bacterium
CTTCACGGCGCGCGCCGGATGGGCGAGTACCGCGTCGCGCGGGCGGCAGGCGCGGCCCTGTTCCGCGCCCCCTACGGCAGGTCGGAACGCACATCGCGCTCTTGCGGCTCTTCCCGTCCGGCTTCACCCGCCGGGCTTCACCCGCCCGGTCGAAGCCCGGCACTTCGATACCAGACAGATGCAATCCGATCGTGCGAAAGGCGGTCTTTCGGACAGGTCGCCCTTGCGACATCGGCGGGCTCGGGGGATGATGCCTCATGGTGAAGATGAGCCTAACGCATCGCGTTTTTCCCGCTGCCCGCCGTTGCGTCGCGCTTCTCGTGGCTGTGTTGGCCGTGACAGCGCTCACGGTCGCGACGGGAGCGGAAACGGTGACGCCCGTCCACGCCCAGGCCGCAGGCGCGGCGCCGAAAATCGAAGCGGCCGCACGGGATGGCGCCGTTCGGGTTACTTTCGACTGGCCGGCGAAGGTCGATTATTCGGTGGTCCAGGCGGAGAAGCTGGTGATCGTCCGCTTCTCGAAATCCGTCCCGAACGACGTATCGTCCATCGCGCGGCAAGGGGCCATGTTGTTCGACGGGGTGCGCAAGGGCGGCAACGACCGCCTCGTCATCTTTCGCCTCAAGTCGGTACAGCCGATCAGGCACAGCCGGGACGGCAACAGCATCGAGATCGTCTTCGGCACCCCAAAGCCCGGGCCGCCGCAGCTCGTCACGCTCGGCGTCGGCAAGGGCGAGGGCTTCGAGCGCCTGACTTTCGACTGGCCGAAAGCGGTCGGCTACCGGTTCGCGCCGGAAGCGAAACGCGCAACGCTCCTGTTCGACCGTCCCGCCCGACTGCGCACGGCCGGTGCGCGGGCGGCGCTGGACCGGCTTGGCGTCAAGCTGACGGGCCGCCGGGTCGGAACCCGCCTCATGGTGATTCTGGAGTTCAAATCCGACGTCCGCCTGCGCGCCTCGAGCGACGGGGCCAAGGTTCATGTCGACATTTTCCCCGTTGCCGATGCCGGCGGGGGCGGGGGCGGCGATGGGAAGGGAACTGCCCTCAGCGCCCGGCTGGAGGTGTCGGCGACGGCAAATGCGACCGATGTCCGGGTCGACTGGCCGGCGTCCGTTTCCGCCGCTGTGTTTCGCTATGGCGGTTTCACCTGGCTGGTCTTCGGCGCCGCCGCCCGCTTCGACCTGTCCAATGTCAAACGAAAGCTTGGCCCCGGTATCGAGGATATCGAACAGATCCTGCTCGACAACGCCACCATTCTGCGGCTGCGGACGGCGGGCGGTATCGCGGCGTCGGTCAGCCGCGAAGGCTGGCAGTGGCACATACGGCTGGCCAAGGGCCGATCGGCGGCACGTACCTCGGTCTATGTCCGTTCCGATCCGACGGCGCCGAACGGCGGACGGGTCATGATGCGAACCGGCTCCGCCGGATCCGTGATTTCGGTGACCGATCCGGCGGTCGGGTCGCTCCTCTTCATCATCCCGGTCAGCGCGCCGGGCCTGGGTATGCGGCTGCGGCGCGATTATGTGAAATTCCGTCTGCTGCCGACGGTTCAGGGCCTCGTCGTGGTGCCGAAGGCGGACGATCTGTCCGTGGCGGTCACGGGAGAGGAAGTCGAAGTGACGAATCCGCGCGGGCTGGCTCTGTCTGGATCGAACTAGGCCGTTCGGCGCTGCTGGTCTCGCCAGCACCTTGCCTGCCGGCGTACCGGCCGGTGGGGGCGGGTCCGGTGGGCGGGTCCGGTGGGCGGGGCCAGGGACTGATCCAGGGGCGTGATGCCTGTCACTTTCTCCCCGCTATCGGTTATGATACGCACTCCAAATCAGCTTTTGGAACGGAACGGGACTCCGTGACCGGCCGTATCGTCTTTGTACGGTGGCGCGCCACAGCGGCGGAACTCCGCAGCCAAAAGGGCGCAAGCGCGGGCCAGCGACAGGTATGACCG
>CAYGKX010000657.1:0-1939 GCA_964350225.1 uncultured Rhodospirillaceae bacterium
CAGCGGGTAGCGCACGGCGAAGTCCTGGGCGAGCCGTACCATCGCGTCGTAGACCGACTGGTCGCCATGCGGGTGATATTTACCGATGACGTCGCCGACGACCCGCGCGCATTTCTTGAAGCCCGAGGCCGGGTCGAGCTTGAGCTCCCGCATCGCGTAGAGCAGCCGGCGATGGACCGGCTTCAGCCCGTCGCGGACGTCCGGCAGGGAGCGGGACATGATCGTCGAGAGTGCGTACGACAGGTAGCGTTCGCCCAAGGCGTCGGAGAGCGGCGTGTCGCGCACCTCCGCCGCTAGCGGTGTTTCGGCCATCCGAATTCCTCACAGAAAAATCGCTACATATAGTAGCCGTGCGGCGCACAACGTCAATAAATCGCGTCGTCCGCCAGCTTCATCGAACGGGCATAACGGGCCACGAAACGGCCGCGCGCCTCGGGCGGCGGCCGGTCGGCCGCGGCGAAGAGCCATTTCTCGAGGAAGGCACCGGTGAGGCGCAGACCCTGGGCGATCTCCAGCGGCGCCGGCGCCCCCTGCCCGAGCAGGAAAGCCGGCAGCGGCAGCAGCCGGTCGCGATAAGGCTCGCCTGCCGACAGCGAGACTGCCCGGCCGGATCGCGGCGAGACGAAGGCCAGGTCGTCGTTCCGTCCTGTCGCCGCGCATTCGGACAGGTCGAGGCCGTAGCCCAGATCGGCAAGGAGCGCGAGCTCCCAGGCGACGAAATGGGCGGGCCAATCGTCCCGGGCGAAGGCATCGAGCAGCGTCACGAAGTCCGCATGGACTTCCGGATGCGGTGCCCGCTCCGGCAGGGCGGTCTCGACCACCGCGCAGGCGGCGCTCAGCGCCGACAGGCGCAGGGGGTCGGAGAGGATCCCGCCGATCCGTCCGCGGGTCAGTTCGCAGGTGTAGGAGCCGAGATGCTCGTCGAGCCGGGCGCGCCAGGTCGCGGCGACCTCGTTGCCCGGCTCGTAGGTCGCCCGGTTGCGCTGGCTCGCCCCGCCGCGCACCAGGCCGGCATGCAGACCGTGCGCCGCCGTCAGAAGCTGCACGATCAGCGCGCCCTCGCCATGGCGGCGGGCGGAGAGAACGATTGCGTCGTCGCGCCATTCCATGGCCGGAGAGTCGGTCCGTCAGGCGTTGTAATCAAGTCCCCAGTCGCGGTAGCGCTCCGGGTCGTCCTGCCAGCCCTCACGCACCTTGACGAACAGAAACAGGTGGACCGGACGGTCGAGCATCGCCGACAACTCCTGCCGAGCGGCCGCGCCCACGGCCTTGATGCGCTGACCGCCCTTGCCCAGGACGATGGCCCGCTGGCTCTCCCGCTGGACATAGACGACCTGTTCGATCCGGACGCTGCCGTCCCTCCTCTCCTCCCAGCTCTCCGTCTCGACGGTCAGGCTGTAGGGCAGTTCCTGGCTGAGCTGGAGGAAGAGCTGTTCCCGCGTGATCTCGGCCGCGATCAAGCGCTCCGACATGTCGGAGATCTGGTCTTCCGGAAAGAGCCAGGGACCCTCCGGCACCGCTGAAGCGAAGAACGCCCGCAGGTCGCCGAGGCCGTCGCCGGTCAAGGCCGAGACCATGAAGATCTCGGTGAAGACACCACTCGTATTCAGCGACTGGGCGATTTCGAGCAGCTTGTCCTTCCGGACGAGGTCGACCTTGTTGAGGATCAGGACGGCCTTCCGATCCGCCTTCCTGAGGTCGGCGACGATGCGGTCGGTGTTGGCGTCGCCCCCCTTGGCGAGAGCCGCACAATCTCCCAGCACACAAACGATGTCGGCGTCCATCGCCCCCTGCCAGGCAGCCGCGACCATCGCCCGGTCGAGCCGCCGCTTCGGCGCAAAGATGCCGGGCGTGTCGACGAAGACGAGTTGCGCCGGCCCCTCGATCGCGATGCCCAGCACCCGGGTCCGCGTCGTCTGAACCTTGGGCGAGACGATGG
>CAYGKX010000658.1:0-1937 GCA_964350225.1 uncultured Rhodospirillaceae bacterium
GCTCGGGAGTCCGGCCGAGCGAAGGTCGGCCGCGAGTTTCTCGATTGCCGATTTGTCCTTGTAGGGCTGCCGGCCGGCGAATGCGTCGACACTGAACTTCGGATCCAGCTCCAGAATATCGGCGGCGACCCGGCGCGCCTGATCCGTATCGCCCGCAGCGAGGTAGTCGCGGCACAGCGTCGCGAGCGCATCGACATATTTCGGGTCGCGCCGGGCAGCCTCTTTCGCAGCCATGATCGACAGGTCGATGTCGCCGCTCTCCCGATAGGCATCGGCCAGCAGGTTGATGGTCACGGGCGGGCACATGGTGCGGACGGCGAGTGACTCCCGGGCGCTCCGGACCGCCTTGTCGGCGTTGCCGCAATACAGGTGGACCGTCGCCATCTGACCAAGCGCCGCGGGACAGTTCGACCGCATCCCGACCGCCTTTTCGCACAGGGCCAGCGCTTCGTCGTGACGATCCTGGTACAGCCGAACGTAGCTCAGGACCACCTGTCCGATGCCATCGCTTTCCAGTTCGTCATACGTCACCGCCTTCTCCGCCCACTCGCCTGCGAGCCGCAACGATTCCTCGCGCGATGCCGCCCAGCCGCGGGTGGCGTCGATCCAATGGCTCAGGGCCAGGTAGCTCGAGCCGTGAACGTGGTCGGGGCGAAGCGCGTGCAGCTTCTCGAACATGTGCCGCGCGCGCTCGTTGTCCGCCTTCGTGAAGCGGTACAGGTGGCTGACGCCGCGCAGGAAGTACTCCCAGGCGCCGTCGCCGCTCAGTTCCTGCGTCAGAACGCGGTCGAGGTCCTGGCGGAAGAAGCGGACGTTGAGGGAGGTCGTCACCTCGCGAGTGATGTCGTCCTGCAGCGCAAAGACGTCCTCGAGATCCCGGTCGTAGCGTTCCGCCCAGACCATTTCTCCGGTGGACAGGTCGGCGATCTGGACGTCGACCCTGGCCCGTTGTCCCATGCACTGGACGCTTCCCTCCAGGGCATACCGAACCGGCAGGCCCTGCAGCGCCTCAGCCGCGGTCTGGGTGTCGTTGCGGTACTGCTCGTGGGAAACCGCGTTGATGAGGAACAGGCCGGGCAACTGTACGAGAAGGGTCTGGATCCCCAGGCTGATGCCGTCGGCGACGAAATCGACCTCGGGGTTCCGGTTCAGGTTCCGGAAGGGCAGGACGGCGATCGAGGGCCGGTCGGGCAGCTCGACATCGAACCGCCTGGGCGCCGACGCGCCTGTGCCGGTCTTGTCCGTCAAGATCCGAGCGACCCGATAGGCATGGATCGGCCGGTCGATATTCTTGAGTGCCTGCGGGCCCACGTCCTCGAACTCGACGGCAAGGGCCTGCCGGACCTGGTCGACGACGGATTTCGAGACGCAGATGCCGCCCGGCGCCGCCAGCGCCTCCAGCCGCGCCGCGACATTCACCCCGTCGCCGAAGATGTCGGTGCCATCGACGATGATGTCGCCGAGATTGACGCCGACGCGGAACGCAAGCCGACGGTCCTCCGCGACATCCTCATTCCGCGCCGAAATCTCGTGCTGGACGGCAATCCAGCATCTCACCGCATCGACGACGCTGTAAAACTCGATCAGGAAGCCGTCGCCGGCGGTCTTGACGATGCGCCCGCCGTGGGTTGCGACGGAAGGCTCGATCACCTGGGTACGCAACGCCCTGAGCGCGCCAAGCGTCGCCTCCTCGTCGCGGCCCATCAGGCGCGAGAAGCCCGCCACATCCGCGGCGACGATCGCGGCAAGACGCCGGGTCATATTGCTGGTCGTCATGTCGGTATCATCCATGAAAACCGATTGAGAGGACCTTACCGGCACGCCACCCCACCGGCACGCCACCCCGGACCGGTGCCGGGGTGGGGATGTGCCGTTACCTGCCTAGTCGCACACGGCCGTACACTCGATCTCCACGTCGAAGGTCATCGGCCAGGAGG
>CAYGKX010000659.1:0-1929 GCA_964350225.1 uncultured Rhodospirillaceae bacterium
GCCCGGCCCCGATCCCGGCGGAACCTCGACAACGGTCGCTCCGTCGCGCTTCAGATCGAGCATGGCAATGGCATATACGGTATCGGTGTTGCCGGTCAGAAAGAGCGGCGCCGAATCCATAAGCTTGTCCATGATGACGACCTTGTTGGACGCGTCCGCTCCGACCTCTTTGAGGCCAAGCCGCAGTCCTTCGATCGACGTCGCGGGTATACCGTTCAGGAATGTGTCGACACCCCGCATGATGACAAGATTGTCATAGAGCTTGTTGGTCGTTTCCTTGTCCGGCATGCCGTCGAAGAACTTCAGTGTCCCGAGCCGGGTCTCGACACGGTCGGGCGTCATGATCTTCGACGGTATCTTGTGGTTGTAGCCGGGCGTCTTCTCCTGCGCGCCGGCGGATTGCGAACCGATTAGCAGACCGGCGGCCGCAACGCCGGCGATCATTCTGGTGCTCGACATATTCCCCTCCAATTCTTGTGCGATTGGGTGTGACAAACGACGGCGGTGAGCGGTGCGGTCACGATTGTCCGAACAGGCCGTCTCCCATGAAGACAATCGACCGGTCCCTACGGAGGACGGTGCAAATTCCGCGAGCGCTCAATTCTGTGTGGCCGGGCCTTATCTCGAACCTGGCGAAAAGCCGGGTGGCACCTTGGACCAGGGGTAGCCCTTGCGCGCCAGGTCGTATCCGACCTGGTACAGCGCGCGCATGTATGCCTTTTCGAACGGCTTCTTTTCCTTCCGGGTGAAGCTGTCCGGAATGTAGGCGAGGTTGAAATCGACACCGTCCCGGCGCGTCTCGAAATAGACTTCCTTGATGGCGTTCTCGCCCTGCGCTGCGATCAGGGCGGACACGGCCTCGCCGGCGATGTTCATGGTGCTGCGCTTGACGCTGGCCCAGTTCGACCCGAGCTTCGCGTTCCGGATGACATAGGCGCGCCGCTTGCGGTCCCGAACCCCCAGCCGCCGCGCCTCCGTTCGCGCAAGCTTTCCCAGCTCGATCGACGGGGGATAGAGGAACAGCTGCGAAATCGCGCCGCCGTCGACATGCATCTCCTGATACCGCTTGCCGCCGACGACCACGTCGATCATGACCGGCGGAAAGACCACCGGCGCGGCGGTCGACGCGATCATCACTTCCTGGAAAAGGCGTAATGCCTCGGGCGTGCCGAGCGACGCGATCGCGCCCATATCCCAGTAGACCGGGATCTTGGCATCCAGGTTGGTCGTGCCGATGAAGAGAAGGCGGCCGCGCTTGTACTCCCGAGCGACCGCGGCCATGACCTCCGCCGTGACGACCTTGCGAACGAGAACGCGGAGCGGCTGGTTGTCGGTCAGAGCATCGTTGAGGAGACCGCCGATCAGGCCCCGCTGACGGAAGATCGCCCGGGAGTCGACGTTCGTATAGAACTCCTTGATGACCGGATCGTACTTGCTGCCGAGGAACGCGAACGGCGCTATGAGCGACCCGGTGCTGATGCCGGTGACCACCTTGAACTCGGGCCGGTCGCCATGTTCGGTCCAGCCGACAAGGACCCCGACGCCGAAGGCGCCGTCCGACCCGCCGCCGGAAATTGCCAGGAAGCTGGCCGTCCGGGGTGCGGGCTTGCCGGTCCGCCGCACGTAGGCGATCTCCCGGATCGCCGATTCCCGAAAAACACGAATAAGACCGCTCTGGTCCTTCTGGGGGAAGTAGCGCAAGCCTTCCGTATTGCCGAGGATCACGGCATTCGGCAGCCGCCCGAGCGGCACGGCGGGGCCGCGCGTCGGCGTTGAACAGCCGGCAAGAACCGACAGTGCGACCGCGCCGATCAGGGCGGTCCTGCCTCCCCGGAAGGCACGGGCGGAGGAGGGACGGGCATGGTCGGTCGATCTTCTCATTGATGCACTCTCCCCTGGTGTTCCCGACCCTGGATCGCTACTTGCCCA
>CAYGKX010000660.1:0-1905 GCA_964350225.1 uncultured Rhodospirillaceae bacterium
AGGCCTTCGGCGGCGTCCTCTGGGACAAGCAGCTCGTCCGCACCAAGCTCGCCCTGATGGCGACCAAGCTCGAGGCCGGGCGCAGTCTCGTCTACCACACGGCCTGGCTCGACGCGCAGGGGGTAGACTGCGTGAAGGAAGTGTCGATGGTGAAGGTCTACATGGGCGAGTTGGTCAACGAGGTCATGTACAACTGCCTGCAGTTCCACGGCGGCATGGGCTACATGCGCGAAAGCCCGATCGAGCGCATGACCCGCGACGCCCGTGTTCAGGCCATCGGCGGCGGCGCGACCGAGGTGATGCTGGAAGAAGTGGCCAAGCGGATGGAGCCGTAGGGGGCCGTCCCGGCGACCGTCCGATCCGGAGCGGACTTCAGACCGTCCCGCCCAGCCGAGCGACAAAGGCAGCGATCTTGGCAATGTCGGCCTGGGATTTCCGGTCCTTGTCGGTGAGGTGCAGGACCGGATCGGGGGCCCGCCCGCCAAGAAGTCCGGTCACGTCCGCCACGGGGCCCCGGGCCGACGTGCCGCCTGAAGTGACGATTAGCGCCACTTCGGCGGGCAGGCGATCCACTGTGTCGAACCAGCCGCGCAGGGCGGGCGTCACATGGCCACCCCAGGTGGGGGTCGCGACGATCACCCGCTCGAACGTCTCGGGATCGTTCGCCGGCGGAAGGATCGGGTCGACCCTGCGCAGGATGGCCCGGAAGCCGCCCGCGACGATGCCGAAGAAGCCCTTCTTGCCGACGTCTCGGGAGGCTGGCCGGATACGTTCCAGGGTGGCGCCCAGCCCTTCTGCGACCGCCTGCGCGGCTGCCTCGGTATTGCCGGTCAGCGAATGGAAGACGACAAGGGTTTTCTTCTGCACCATGTCGGCGATTATCCAGCGGGACGGGCCTCGCGCCTTGCGCTATGTCAAGCTGCCGACCGCCGGGACGATCGGGCGGAACCTGGCCGGTTCGAAGGGGAAAACATGAATGACGCAGGATGACGGAACGCGGTCGCGGCTGATCGACCTTACCAAGCCGCTCGATGCCGCGCTCGAAATCTATACGGATGGCGACTACAGCGACCCGCCGCTGGTCGTGGAGGACTGGTGTTCGGTCGCCGACCAGGGTTTCCGCGTATCCCGCCTTGCCCTTGGCACCCAGACCGGTACGCATGTCGATGCGCCGGCCCATTTCGTCGACGGCGGCGCGACCCTGGAGACGCTCGACCCGGCGACCCTGATCGGGCCCTATTTCGCGGTGCGTCCGAGGGATTGGGAAAAAGCGGAATGCCTCGCGGCCGCTCTCGACCGCTTCTCGGGCGAACGTATTCTCTTCCTGCTCGCCGACGCCGACCCCATTCCCCTGCCCCAGCCGGCGCTCGACGCGTTTCTCGACCTGCCCTGTCCGGTCTGGGCGACGTCGAGCGAGGTCGAAATCCCGGGGGCGCCCCCGCTCCATTTCCACATGGCGCTCGCCGAAGCCGGCGTTTTCCTGATCGAGGATCTCGACCCCGCCGCCTGCAGGGATGTACCCGATCGGGGAGAGATGATCGCCCTGCCGCTCCGCCTCTCGGAAGTCAGCGGCGCGCCCTGCCGGGTGGTGGTGAGAGTGGCGGACTAGAACACCCCTGGTCTAAGCGCCCCACTCGGCGCGCACCGAGGCATCTTCCTCACTCCCGCATCGCGCAGCCCTCTGCGCGTCAATCCCGTCCTCCGGAAGAAGCCGTCTGAGCGCCCACACCGCCATGGCGCGGACGAGCGGAGAAGAGTCGCCGAGCAGCGCCTCCGCCCGGGGGACGAGCGACGGCAGACCGGAATTCCCGATGGCGATCAGCACGTTCCGGATGAACCGGTCGCGGCCGACCCGCTTGATGGGCGAGCCGCGGAAGACCTGCCGGAAGGCGGCATCGTCGAGCC
>CAYGKX010000661.1:0-1871 GCA_964350225.1 uncultured Rhodospirillaceae bacterium
AAAGCGCTGACGACCAACGACAGCCCGGAGGCCATCGGGTTCTGGCTCGCGGTCGATATGGTCCCGAGCTCGCTGATCCCGGCTGTCTTCTACTGGCACTGGCCGGATTGGGACCACCTTCTCTGGTTGTTTGCGCTCGGCGCGGCGGCGGTCGGCAACATGTATTTCCTGACCCGCGCCGTGCGCATCGGCGACGCCTCCCAGACCGCACCCTGGGACTTCGTGCGCCTGCCCTTCGTCGCCCTGGTCGGTTATGCCGCCTTTGCGCAGACCGTCGACCTCTGGGTCTGGGTTGGCGCCGCGATCATCGTCGCCAGCACATTGTATGTAACCTGGCGGGAGACCCAGGAGCACCGGGCGCGGGCGAAGGAAAGGGCGAAGGAAAAGGCAGAGGAAACCGGCACCTCACCCTGAGCCTGTCGAAGGGTGAGCCTGTCGAAGGGTGAGCCTGTCGAAGGGGCCTCGCCCTCCCGCGGCGGGTAGGGGCTACTCTCCTGATACCGAGCCGCGCGCCGCGCCCCTCACCCTGAGCCTGTCGAAGGGCTCTTCGCCATCCCGCGGCGCGCGGTTTCAGGCTCCCCATACCTCCGCCGCCACCTCGGCGCACAGGCTCAGCTTCGCGCGCTCATCGGCTTCTGTGACCGGGTTGCCGCCGACCGAAGAGGCGAAGCCGCACTGCGGACTGATCGCGAGGCGGTCGAGGGGAACATGTTCGGCCGCCGCCTCGATGCGGGCGACGAGTTCAGCCTTGGAGGGGCTCTCCGGCACCTTGGTCGACACGAGGCCGAGCACCACCCGCTTGTCCGCCGGCATCGCGTCGAGCGGCACGAAGTCGCCCGCCCGCTCGCTGTCATATTCCAGGAAGAAGGCGTCGACCGGGACCTCGCGGAACAGCTTCTCGGCGATCGAGTCATAGCCGCCCGACGCCATCCACTGGCCCTTGTAGTTGCCCCGGCAGAGATGCATCGCGATCGTCATGTCCGCGGGGCGGTCGCGCAGCGCCTCCCGGATCAGGTCGACGAACATATCGAGGGTCGCTGCCGCATCCTCGCCGTTGTCGGCCAGAACCTGCCGCACAGCCGGGTCGCACAGCATCGCGATCGGCACCTCGTCGAGCTGGACATAGCGGCAACCGAGTTCATGAAGCTCGGCGATCTCCTCGCGGAAGATCCGCGTCAGGTCCGCCAGATACTCTTCGATGTCCGGATAGGCGCCCGTGTCCGCCGCGCCGCGCCGGCCGAGCCAGAAGATCATCGCGGTGGGCGACGGCATCGTCACCTTCGGCGTGCGATCCGTGTGGTCGCGAATGAATTCATACTCGTGGGTCGTGATGCCCTTGGTCCGAGCCAGACGTCCGGCGGCGAAGGGGCAATGCCAGGCGCCGTGGTCGCCCTGGAACTGGAACTGGGATGGCTCGGTCTTCAGGCCCTCGACAGCATCCACGAAGCCCAGGAACCACGATCCGCGCCGAAACTCGCCGTCGGTGATCGCCTGCATGCCGCTGTCCTCCTGCAGGCGGATCGCCTCCACGACGGCGTCGTCGAGAACGCTGGACAGGCCGGCATCGTCCAACCTGCCCTCGCCGCGCGCGCGCACAGCGTCCTTCAGGGCGCGGGGGCGCAGCAGGCTGCCGACATGGTCGGCCCGGAAGGGCGGGTCGTACTTGACGGCTGGGGCGGCGTGGCTGTCGGGCATCGAAGGCTCCTCCGGGCGGTTTCGTGTCAATTCGTTCCGGCTCGGCGGCAGCACCGGCTAGGTGCGGCGCGCGATCCGGCTCCGCGAATTCCTGCCGCATCCCCGGCCCTGCGTCAACGAACGATTTCTAGAATATCAAATATAGATTTGAATCATGAGTCGATACGACATGCCAA
>CAYGKX010000662.1:0-742 GCA_964350225.1 uncultured Rhodospirillaceae bacterium
CACATGGGTGAAGTCGGCCGGCTTCGAGGCGGTTTCGCGGAACAGGCTGACGAGGGGCACGTTCAGGGCGCGGGCCAAGGCGCTGATCGTCGCGATCGAGGGCGAGGCCTGGCCGTTTTCGATCCGGCTGATCATGGCGGCCGATACGCCGGACTGGGCGGCGAGCTGACGGGCGGTCAGGGCGTTGCTCTCGCGCAGGTCGCGCAGCGTCATTCCGATCGCCGCCTCGACCGGTTCCTGCGTCTGCGTGGCATCGCGGTCGGCCACGTCACTTTCCCTTCCGGTAGGAGAAGGCCTTCTCGAACCGCCATGTCAGGTAGTCTCCGCAGGTGATCGGCGGCTGGCCGGCTTCGTGGTCCGGACCGAACACGTCGCGCGCATCGATCACGGTGTCGGGATCGGGGTCGAAGGCCAGAACCAGCGACAGGCGTTCGCGTCCGGAACTGTTGACCACCCGGTGGGGCGTCGACTTATAGGCCCCGTCGGTCCACCTTGCCAGCAGGTCGGCAACGTTGACGATGAGCGTGCCCTCGATCGGCGGCGCCTCGATCCACTCGCCATTGATGTCCTCGACCTGAAGGCCGCCGACGGAATCCTGGCAGAGGACCGTCAGGACGCCGAAATCGGTATGCGGGCCGACGCCGAACTGGTCTTCTCCCATGTCCTCCGGCTGCGGAGGATAGTAGACGAAGGATGCCCGGCTCAGGGGCTTTGCGCTCGTCCGGAGAAAGAAGCCCTCGTC
>CAYGKX010000662.1:752-1867 GCA_964350225.1 uncultured Rhodospirillaceae bacterium
CCCGAGCCCCAGGGCGAAGCCGCGCATGAGATGATGGGCGACGTCGTGGGAATAGCGGAAATAGCTCATCGCATGTTCGCGCATCTCGGGCAGAAACATGGGCCACCGGTTTGGCCCCCGCAGTGCGTGATCTTCGGGCGTGTTGCCGGATTCGTCCTCGAAACCCCAGATGAAGCTTTCCTTCAGATCGGCCTTCGCGTCGTCCTTCATCACGGCTCCGCCCCGGCCGAGCCAGCCCCTATGTTCCGGCGAGACCCGTACCGTGGCCTTGTCGGCTTCCGGCGCCCGGAAAAATTCCAGCGCCGTCTCGCGCGCAGCCGCAATTACGTTACCGGGTATGCCGTGCCCCTTGACGTAGATGAAGCCCAGCCCCTGGCTGGCACGGTGCAGGGCGGCGGCGACGCCCAGCGGATCGCTGCCGTCGCGCAGGGGCGTGATATCGATGACGGGAATGAGCCCGGAGTCGGTCTTCCGGGCCTGGGCATAGGCCATCATGGGTGTTTCCTCCATTCGATATTGCATTGAATGCAATTTATTATTCATCGTTTTCATTCTTGTAGTAGCCGACGATGTCACCGTCCGTGGTGACGCCGAGCCCGTTGAGGCAGCGGTTCACATAGTTGAAGTAGCCGACGATCTGGTTGGCCTCGAGGATCTCGCCGTCGTCCAGGCCCGCGTTGCGTAGCGCCTCGATGTCGGCTTCCTCCATCGCGCCGGGCGTCAGGGTAAGTTTTTCGGCATAGCGTAGAAGCGCCAGGTCCCGTCCTTCGAAGGCGGCCTCTGGCTTGCGCGCGCCGAGGGCTTTCTCGATCCGGTCCGCCCTTTCGTCGTCGCCGATGAGGTGGCGGGCATTCTTCCAGTGATTGGCCAGCGAATAGGAGCAGTCATTGAGGATCGAGACGTATGAGCTGATCGTCTCCTGGAGCCATTCCGGCAATGTGTTGGTATCGTCATGCAGGGCGGCACGGTAGAGGACGACATGGCCGCGCATCGTAGCGGGGCGCAGCGAATGGACCCGCATGACGTTGTCGACGGTGCCGTGCGGCGTGCGGGCGAGATCGAGCACCTTCCGCAAATCATCGTCCGCGTCCTCGTCGGAAACCATCCTGATCCAG
>CAYGKX010000663.1:0-1860 GCA_964350225.1 uncultured Rhodospirillaceae bacterium
CCTCGAAGACCCAGCCGGCCACCAGCCCGAAGACGATCGCCGCGAGGAAGGCGCCGACGATGGCCGCGACATTGACCAGGACGCTCTCCGCCCCGAGCCAGCCCGCGAAAAAGGCCAGAACGCTGGCGGCGATGAAGGCGCCGAAGCTGACAAAGGCGGAATGGCCGAAATTGAGTACGTCCATCAGGCCGAAGACCAGTGACAGGCCGGACGCCATCAGGAAGATCATCATCCCCATTGCCAGCCCCGCAACCGTGAGCGTGACCCAGGACGAGGGCGCGCCGATCAGCACGAAGGCCACGGCGGCCACGGCCAGCGGCAAAAGGTTCACGCCGCCAAACCGTTCGAGTGCTGTGCCGACTTTTTCCATCATATCCTCACGCGGACAGGCTCAGCAGGCTGTCCTGCAGGTCTCGGTTGGCAACGAAATCGGCCATCGTTCCGGAATGCACGATGCGACCGTCCTCGATCACCGCCATGTCCCGGCCCAGCGACCGGGCGAATTCGAAATTCTGTTCCACGAGCAGGATCGTCGTGTGGCCCGAGATCTCCCGGAACGCCTCGGCCATGGCGTCGATGATCGAGGGCGCGAGCCCCTTGGTCGGCTCGTCGATCAGGATCAGCTCGCGCGGCTCGATGATCGCGCGGGCGACGGCAAGCATCTGCTTCTGTCCCCCGGACAGCGACCAGGCCGCCTTGGTCCAGAATTTCTCCAGCGCCGGGAAGAGCCGCCAGACACGTTCCAGCGCCGCCTTGTCGAAGCTGCCATTGGCGGTGGCGAGGATGAGATTTTCCTCGACGGTCAGCCCGCCGAAGATGCCCATATCCTCGGGCACGAAGGCGATCCCGAGCCGGGCGATATCGGCGGTGTGCATCCCCGTCAGATCCGTCCCGCGAAACCGGACGGATCCCGGCGAAGGCGTCCACAGCCCCATGATCGAGCGCAGGGTCGTGGTCTTGCCGGCGCCGTTCCGGCCCAGGAGGACGAAGACCCCGCCCTCCGGCACGTCCATAGAGACGTCGTGCAGGACGGCGTACTGGCCGATGCTGGTCTGCATGGAGGTGAGCGTGAGCAGGCTCATGCCGCCTCCGTCGACTTGCCGAGATAGACGTCGCGCACGATCCGGCTCGACATCACTTCCTCGGGCGGCCCGTCGGCCAGCAATTCGCCATTGTGCAGCACGATGATCCGGTCGGCGAGGGCGCGCACCACGTCCATCTTGTGCTCGACCAGAAGGATCGTCTTGGAGTGGTCGTGCTTGAGTTCGGCGATCAGGTCGAGAACGTCGGGTGCATGATCGAGCGACATGCCGGCAGTCGGTTCGTCAAACATGTAGATATCGGGTTCCATTGCCATCAGCAGGGCGACCTCGAGCTTGCGCTGATCGCCATGCGACAGCGCCGCGGCGGGCAGATGCGCGACCGCCTGGAGCCGTGTCGCCTCCAGGTAGCGTTCCGCCCGGGCCGTCAGTTCGGTCAAGCGTCCCACGGCGCGGAACATGTTCCAGCCCTCGCCGGACCGCGCCTGCACCGCGAGGCGGATATTCTCCAGCACCGGCAGTTTCGGAAACAGGTTGGTCAGCTGGAAGGCGCGGCCGATTCCGTGATGCGCCCGCGAAGAGGGCGGCATCCGCGTGATATCGACCCCGTCCTTCAGGACTCTGCCCGCACTTGGCGCGAGCTGCCCGGAGATCAGGTTGAAATAGGTCGTCTTGCCGGCGCCGTTCGGTCCGACGATCACCGTCACCTCGCCGGGACGGAATTCGCAGGACACCGCGTTCACGGCGACATGGCCTCCGAAGCGGATCGTGAGATCCGTGGTGACAAGGGAAGGATGTGACATCTGTTCAGCCTCCGGCG
>CAYGKX010000664.1:0-262 GCA_964350225.1 uncultured Rhodospirillaceae bacterium
AGGCCGCCTGCGAGCAGGACGCCGACGATTTCGGTCTTCGACACAGTCAATTCGGCTTCCTCATCACGGCGACATCCTTCACCGGACACTCGAACGACCAGTTCTTCGCCTTGGCCAGAACCTCGAGCGTCTCGCGCTTGTAGAAGACCACATGGGTCGGGTCGCGCCGATAATGCCAGTCCCGGAAGGCTGCGTCATCGGTCTGGAAGCAGGTCATCACGCCAAGCCAGCCGCCCGGCCTCAGCAGGCGGTCGAAGCGATC
>CAYGKX010000664.1:272-1859 GCA_964350225.1 uncultured Rhodospirillaceae bacterium
CGCGCGCCGAAACGGCTAGCATGAAGGGCCGCGCCCCGGCACGCCGGGGTGCGGTCCTTTCGCCTCTCGACGATCGTCGCCGCGCATGCGACGGCGTCGCGACCATGGGGGAGGGCGCGGGGACGGCGCCCGGAGGACCACGACATGACCGAGCGCGCGAACTCCGCCGCCGGGTCGTGGAAATGCTCGGCGGTCTCGGTGCAGGTGATGAAGTCGTAGGTCTCGTGGAGGACCGCGGGGTCGTCGGCGAAGAATGGATCGTAGACCGCGATCCGGTGGCCGGCCTCGCGCAGCATGTGGGCAAGGGCAGGGCCCGGGCCGCAGCCATAATCGAGGCCGTCGAGGGGCGCGTGGGCGAGGCGATCCAACAGCGGTGTTGCAAGGCGCGCGAGGAAGGCGCGGTAGGCCGGGTCATCGACACGGTTGTCGTGGGTCAGGTAGTGGGCGCGCTCGGCGGCCGAGTCCGGGCGGCATGCCGGATCGAGGAAGGTCGCCTGACAGTGCCCGCACCGCCAGTAGGCCGGCGCTTCCGTCGGCAGGTCGAGAAAGGGTCGGATTGCAGCGCCACGACAGACCGGACAGTCCGGGTTGTCCGCGCTTCCGGCCGGCCGCTCACCCAGCGGCGCGGGCTCAGCCATCGGCGAAGCTGCCCTTGCGCTGGTGGCGCTTTTCCTCCTCGGCGACCTGACGGGCATCCGCGTCGTAGACGAGACGCTCGGTGCCGGCGAGGGCGATGAAGCGGCGGCCCTTGGCGCGGCCGATGAGCGTCAGGTTTGCCTTGCGGGCAAGGTCGACGCCCCAGGCCGTGAAGCCCGAACGCGAAATGAGCACGGGAAGGCCCATGGAGACGGTCTTGATAACCATTTCGGAGGTGAGGCGGCCGGTCGTATAGAAGATCTTGTCGGCGGCGGGGATGGCATTGAGGAACATGTAGCCCGCGATCTTGTCGACGGCGTTGTGGCGGCCGACGTCCTCCATGTAGACGAGCGGGCGGTCCTCCTCGCACAGCACGCAGCCGTGGATCGCGCCGGCCTTGAGATAGAGGCTCGGGGCCTGGTTGATCTTGCGGGAAAGTGCGTAGATCCAGGACGTGCGGATTTCCGCGTCGGCGGGCAGACGGGCCTCGTCGAAATTCTCCATCACGTCGCCGAATACCGTGCCCTGGGCGCAGCCCGACGTCTGGACGCGCTTCTTGAGCTTCTCCTCGTAATCGGTCTCGCGCTTCGTTCGCACGACGACAACGCCGATGTCGTCCTCGTAGTCGATGCCCGTAATCTCGTCGTCGGGGCGGAGCATGTGCTGGTTCAGGAGATAGCCGACGGCGAGCAGGTCCGGATGATCGCCGATCGTCATCATGGTGACGATCTCGCGGGCGTTGAGGAACAGGGTCAACGGGCGCTCGGTGACGACAGCGGTCTCGATCGGATTGCCGTCCTGGTCGAGGCCGGCAACGGTCTCGGAAAGGCGCGGGTCGTCCGGGTCGGCCAGCAGGTGGAATTCGCGCATGTGGTCCTTGCTCCAGGGCAGCCGTTCGGGGCGAATGTGCCTCGTTCACTGATCGCTAGATGTCGCCACTACATACATGAG
>CAYGKX010000665.1:0-1840 GCA_964350225.1 uncultured Rhodospirillaceae bacterium
GTTTCTTCGGCCACGACCGCGGGCTTGTCCGCCCAGCTCCGAGCGTGGAGATCGAGGATGTCGGCGATGTTGAAGGCGTCGTCGGGCATCGGACCCATCAGGTCGAGGACGTTCGCGACCAAGCATGGCCCCAGTTCGCGGTCGAAGACAAGTTTCGCCGCTCACGCGCTCACGCAACGGGCCTGTCACAAACGGCCGTTAGATTGTGCAGCGCACATAAACACGCCGTGATCGCCCTCCCTCATGTTCTCACTTGCCGGCAAGAAGGCGCTCGTCCTCGGCATCGCCAACGAGCAATCCATCGCCTACGGCTGCGCCAGGGCTCTGCGCGACCAGGGCGCGGACCTTGCCGTCACCTACCTGAATGCCAAGGCGGAGCCGCATGTGCGTCCTCTCGCCGAGAAGCTCGGCGCGGAGATCGTCCTGCCGCTGGACGTTCGCGAGGACGGGCAGTTCACAAAGCTCTTCGACGCCATCCGCGAAACCTGGGGCGGCATCGATATCTGCCTCCACTCCATCGCCTATTGCCCGCGGGAGGATCTGCACGGTCGGGTCGTCGACTGCTCGCGGGACGGTTTCGTGACCGCGATGGACATTTCCGTGCATTCCTTCGTGCGCATGGTACGGCGCGCGGAACCGCTGATGACCTCGGGCGGCACCTGCATGACGGTGACCTTCTACGGATCGGAGAAGGTCGTCGACCACTACAACATCATGGGGCCGGTCAAGGCGGCCCTCGAGGCGACCACCCGCTACATGGCGGCGGAGCTGGGCCCGAAGAAGATTTCGGTGCACGCCCTCTCCCCGGGACCCCTGAAGACCCGGGCGGCTTCCGGTATCGACGCGTTCGACGAACTGCTCGACCGCGCCGCCGCCCGTGCGCCGACCGGGGCGCTCGCGAGCATCGAGGACGTCGGCGCCTATGCCGCCTTCCTGGCCAGCCGCGAAGCCGGCAACATTACCGGCGGCGTCCATTATATCGACGGCGGGTATCACATCCGCGCCTGATCCGGATGTCCACCGGGCACTACGCGGCTGTCATCCGGCACTTCTCCTTGACGCCACCCGGATAAGCCGAATAATCCCGCCGGTGCCCGATACGCATATAGAAGATTTCCGACACGCCCGACGAGGGAGGAGTTTTGACCCCGCCTGACCAGACCGCCGGACAGCATTCCGGCGACGCGACAGCCCGCATGGCCGATGGTACCGAGATCGTCTACTCGCTCCGGCAAGGGAGCGGCGACGGCCGGCTGGCGCTCCTACATTCCCTCGCCATGGATCGGTCCTTCTGGGAACCGGTCATCGCGTGCCTCCCGCAGGACGTGTCCGTGCTCGCAATCGACTGCCGCGGCCACGGCGCGTCGGGCAAGCCCGCCGGGCCCTATACGGTAGAACTCATGGCCGACGATCTCGTCGCCGTCATGGACGCGATCGGCTGGCCGGATGCGGTCGTTGCCGGCGCATCGATGGGCGGCAGCGTTTCGCTGGCCGTCGCGGCGCGCCACCCGTCGCGGGTCTCGGGCCTCGGGCTGATCGATACGACGGCCTGGTATGGCGATAACGCGCCGACCGCCTGGGCCGAGCGCGGCAGGAAAGCCGTCGAGGAAGGTTTCGGCGCGATGATCGATTTCCAGGTGACGCGCTGGTTCACCGACGGGTTCCGGGAGGCACACCCGGAAGCCGTGGAGCAATGCGTGAAGACATTTCTCGCCAACGACCCAGCCGCCTATGCCGAGGCCTGCGGAATGCTGGGTGCCTGCGACACCCGCCCCGCGCTCGCCGGCATGGAGGTTCCGACGGCCATCGTGGTCGGACGGGAGGATTATGCGACGCCGCC
>CAYGKX010000666.1:0-1815 GCA_964350225.1 uncultured Rhodospirillaceae bacterium
TGTCGGCGTCCAGGCGATGGAGAGCCTGGTCGAGGAGCGCCGGGCGAACGGACCCTTCGCCTCGCTCGCCGACATTTCCCGCCGGGTCGACAATACGGTGCTCAACAAGCGGCAGATGGAGAACCTGGTCCGCGCCGGCGCCTTCGACAGCCTGGAGCCCAACCGGCGCCGGATCTTCGAGGGCATCGACGGAATGCTCAAGATGGCGAACACCGTCGCCTCCGAGAAAGCGTCGGGCACAGACAACCTGTTCGGCGAGATGGAGACGCCTGAGGACCTGTTGCGCCTGCCGGATGTGCCGGACTGGCCGGTGACCGACCGGCTGCGCCACGAGTTTGAGGCCGTCGGGCTGTACCTCTCGGCCCATCCGCTCGACGACTACCGGACCAGCCTGAAGCGGTTGAGTGTCGTGTCGAGCGCGGAGTTGACGGCGATGGCGGCCCGGGGCCGGGCGCCGGCCAAAACGACCCTGGCCGGCACCGTCATCGGACGGAAGGAGCGGCGCTCCGCGAAGGGCAACAAGTTCGCCTTCATCCAGCTGTCGGATTCGAGCGGCATGTACGAGGTGACGGCCTTTTCGGAAGTGCTGGCGACCTCCCGCGACCTGCTCGACCAGTCCCAGGCGGAGGGCAAGCCGGTCCTTCTCAAGGTCGACGTCCGGGTCGAGGACGAGAATGTCCGCCTTCTGGCCGAATCCATCGCGAGCCTGGATGCCGCCGTCGCCAATTCGGCGGCGGGCCTGCGCGTCTACCTGACGGCGCCGGAGGCGGTCGCGCCCTTCCGTTCCGTCCTCGAGCGGGAGAAGCCGGGCAGGGGAGAGATCCTGATTGTGTGCCCCTGGAACGGTACCGGCGAAACCGAGATCCGCGTCCGCGAACGCTATGCCGTCTCCCCCGCCATGCGCCAGGCGATAAAGTCGATCCCCGGCATCATGCATGTGGAAGAGGTGTGAGCGGAGGGTCCCATCGGCGCCGGCTGGTATTGCGCTCCATCGAAGATCCGTCGGGCGATCGCTGCGTCGACATCTTCCGCAGGCCCGGGGGCAGCTTCGGATACGAGGAATATCGTCGAGACGCCGAAGACCCACGCGGGTGGCAGCCTGTCGGCGGATATGACCGCCGCCGGTTCACAGAGGAGGCCTCCGCCCTTGCGGACGCCGAAGCGACGATCGGTTGGTTGTCCGCAAGCATGAAATGAGGGGCAGACCTGCCCACTCCCCCCTTGTCTTTTCCACAGCCAGGCGATACATAGCGCGCCATTACCAAACCACACGCGGGTTTGCGGGGTGCCGGTGAGCGGCAGCCTCGTTCCGGTGTTCGGAAATCCCCCTGTTCGGGAATTCACGGACCAGCGCCCGCGGAGGATCAACCGGAAAAGGAAAAGGCAATGGCGCTTCCGTCCTTTACGATGCGTCAGCTCCTGGAAGCTGGCGTCCATTTCGGCCACAATACCCGCCGCTGGAACCCGAAGATGGAACCCTTCATCTTCGGCGAGCGGAACAACGTCCACATCATCGACCTGCGTCAGACGGTGCCCATGCTGCACCGGGCGATGCAGGCCGTGCGCGAGGTCGCCGCGGCCGGCGGCCGTATCCTCTTTGTCGGCACCAAGCGGCAGGCAAGCAGCTTCATCCGCCAGTCGGCCGAACGCTGCGGCCAGTTCTATGTCGACCACCGTTGGCTGGGCGGCATGCTGACCAACTGGGCGACGATCACCCGCTCGATTGCGCGGCTGAAGCACCTGACCGACCTTCTGCAGTCGGTCGAAAGCACCCAGGTGCGCGTGCAGCGCGGGCTCGCCGACCGGCTGGTCCGA
>CAYGKX010000667.1:0-1813 GCA_964350225.1 uncultured Rhodospirillaceae bacterium
GATTCGCTGCGCGTTCAGGTCTTGCCGTCGTGGTGCACATAGAACACGCAATGGGTTTTGCCGGGTTAGCAGACGCGCTTCTCGATCTGGCTGCTCGCGCTGTTCTCGCCCGTGGAGCTCCGCAGCTCGTCGATGCTCTCGATGATCGTCAGGGGGTCCGTGATGTCGGTGCCGCCCCAGCCGGTGCCGGGTTCGGCGACCTGGAAATAGCGGCCCGGGGTCGCCCGGCGGCCGCGCACCCGAATGCCGGAGGGCTCCATGTCGAGGAAGCGTCCGGCCTGGTGTTCCGTCAGGACACCGGTGATGTGGTCGTCGACCACGATCACCTCGTCGGCATGGCCGTACCACTGCTTGGCGAAGATGCCGATGGTCGCGGAGCCACAACCGACCCGCATGCGCTCTTCCTGGTGCTCGTTGATGACGGGCGCCTTGCCCGCCTGGAGGGTCATCGCCGCGCCGCCGTCGATGGTGAAGTCGACCGCCTCGCCGGAGCAGAGGCGGAGCATCATGTCGCAGGTGACGGTGCCCTCTTTCTTCGACCCGCCGGTCAAATGGCGGACGCCGCCGAGCGCCAGCATCTGAGAGCCATATTCCGCCGTCGTCACATGGCCGACCATTTCGCCCTTCACCCGCACCGGCGCCGTCTCCGGCCCGACATAGCGGTCGGTGTCGATCTTCACCTTGAGGCCGCAGTAGCTGAAGATGCCCTCGGAGACGATCGTCACCATGTCGACGCCGTCATGCTCGCTCGCCACGATGAAGGGGGCGGGCTTGTAGTCGGGGTAGGTGGTGCCGGAGCCGATACCGGTGATGAAGGTCGGCGCGTTGGGGACGAGGCTGCCATCCCATTCGCCCTCGGCGAAGGCGACCATGGCGCCATCGCGGTCGGCGACCTTCTGGGTCACCACGAAGGGGTCCATCCGGCGCAGCACGCCGTCCACGTTGCCGTAGCGGTCGCAGGCGCCCGTGCGTCCCGGCCGGATGCGGCACAGGACCGGGCAGGCGTCGCAGGTGACGAGCTCCGCTTCCGGCTTCGCTGTGGTCGTTGCTCCGTCAGGCATGGTGGCCTCCCAGGAAATGGCGCGAGCGGGAATCCCCCGCGGGTCTCCGACGGGTCTGAGCCCGTCTTCTCATCGTTCGAGACGGGCGCTGCGCGCCCCTCTCAGGACGAAGCTTCTGTTTCTTGCAACAAACTCTACTCTCATCCTGAGGACGCGGCGAAGTCGCCGCCTCGAAGGATGGGACGCCGCGCGCAAGTGTCGTGTCCGGCGTTACGGCCATCACAGCCCCTTCCCCGCTGCCTTCAGCGCGGCGCGGACCCTGTCCGGGGTCGCGGGCGCGCGGTGCAGGGCAACGCCGGTCGCGTGCCTGATCGCGCCGAAGATTGCGGGCGCCGTCGGGATCAGGGCGGGCTCGCCGATGCCCTTGGCGCCGTAGGGGCCGAGCGGTTCCGGATCCTCGACGAGGATGACGTCGATCGGCGGGACGTCGCCGAAGGTCGGGATCAGGTAGTTGTGCAGGTCCTCGGTCTTGCCAGGGATGTATTCTTCCATCAGGGCGAGGCCGAGCCCCTGGGCAATGCCGCCATGGATCTGCCCCTCGACCTGCGTCGGGTTGACCGCACGGCCGACATCGTGGGCGGCGACGATACGCCGGACCTTGACGGTGCCCAGCTCGAGGTCGACCCCGAGCACGGCCATCTGGGCGGCGAACCCGTAGGTCGCGTAGGGCACGCCCTGGCCGTTCTCGTACAGCGGTTCTGTCGGCGGATCGAAGGTGCCCTCGCCGGTCAGGACGTCGCCTCGCGGGTTGG
>CAYGKX010000668.1:0-1810 GCA_964350225.1 uncultured Rhodospirillaceae bacterium
CGGTCGGTGATGGCGAGGAACCCGTTGTTGCCGATACGGCCGACATCGCCCGTGTGCAACCAGCCATCGGTGTCGATCGTCTCCGCCGTCTGCTCCGGCTTGTTGAGATAGCCCATGAAGACATTCCGGCCACGCACGAGGATTTCGCCTTCGTGGGAGAGCGAAACCTCGATTCCCTCCGGTGCCAGGCCCACTGTGCCCGGCTCATTGACCTCGAATGGCATGACGGTGGCGAGCCCGACGCTTTCCGTTAGGCCATAGGCCTCGCGCAGCCGAAGACCCAACGCCCTGAACCAGCGGATCAGATCGGGCGCGATGGGTGCGGCGCCCGTCAGCGCGAAACGCGCCCGCCGGATGCCCATGAAGGTTCTTACATTCGACAGACCGAAAAGACCGATCAGTCTGTTTAGTATCGAAAGTCCGAAGGACGGCTTCTCGCCGGCATCCTCGATCTCCGCCACCCGTGCGCCGAGATCGATCGCCTTCCGGTAGAGCCAGCGCTGAAGCGGGGTCGCGTCCTTCACCGCGAGTTCGACCATCGAATAGAGTTTTTCCCAGGTCCGTGGCGGTGCGAAGATCGCGGTCGGCGCCACCTCCCGCAGATTGGCCAGCATCGTCTCCGGACTTTCGGCGAAATTGACGGTGTTCCCGAAGGCAATCGCCATAAAGACCGCATAGTTGCGTTCCGCGATATGGCAAAGCGGCAGGAAGGACAGGGTCTGGTCGCCAGGCCCGATCGGGGTCAGGGTCGGCGCGGTCGAGACCTGGAAGATCAGGTTGTCGTTCGAGATCATCGCCGCCTTGGGCCGTCCGGTCGTACCCGACGTATAGATGAGGATCGCCAGTTCGCCCGGCATTCCGGCGGCGACGGCTTCCTCCACGAGGCCGGGCGCCTTCGCCGCATGCGCGTCCCCGGACGCTAGAAACGCGTCGAAGCCCATGACCATCGGGTCGTCGAAATTGCGCAACCCGTCGGTGTCGTAGACCACGATCCGTGCGAGATCGGGGCACTCCTTCCGGACCGATAGAACCTTGTCGAGTTGTTCCTCGTCCTCGACGAAGACGATGCGGGAACGGCTGTCCTGCAGGACATAGGCGACCTGGTCGGGCGACGACGTCGTGTAGATACCGTTGCCGACAGCGCCGAGCGAGAGGGCCGCCATGTCGCAGAAGAGCCACTCCGGCCGGTTTTCGGAGAGCACCGAGGAGACGCCGCCACGCTCCAGCCCTGCAGCGGCCATCGCATGGGCCGTCCGGCGCACCGCCGCGCCATAGTCCGCCCAGGTGATGCTGCGCCAGATACCGAGCTTCTTCTCCCGGAGTGCCACGAGGTCGGGTGTTTCCGTCACGCGTTGCCAGAAGAGCTTCGCCGGCGTGTCCGGGAGCCGGCCGAACAGGGTGCCCGGCGGCGTGGCCCCCATCTTGGCGGTCCGTGATCCCGTCATCGCCTCACCGCCAGGTCTTCCGGCGGCGCCAGCGCCGCGCACCGCGGATCCCGCCTTCCTTGATGCCGAGGTAGAATTCGCGCACGTCCTCGTTCTCCCTGAGCGCCGCGCAGGTGTCGGACAAGGCGATCCGCCCCAATTCCATCACATGACCGTCGTCGGCATGGTCGAGCGCGACCCTGGCATTCTGCTCGACCACCAGCACGGTCGTGCCGAGTTCCCTGTTGATGCGCCGGATGATGGCGAAAATCTCCGTGACAAGGAGCGGCGACAGGCCGAGCGAGGGCTCGTCCAGCAAGAGCAGCTTCGGCCGGGCCATGAGCGCGCGTCCGATGGCGAGCATCTGCTGCTCGCCGCCCGACAGA
>CAYGKX010000669.1:0-1798 GCA_964350225.1 uncultured Rhodospirillaceae bacterium
GAACCGCTCGTGGAGGTCGGAGTCGGCTTCGAGACCGATCTCGTGGTCGACGGCGTCCCTCAAACCACTCACGGCGGAGACGATCGCATCGGCCGTGGGACGCCATGATTCGAGGACGCTCAGCGGGGCGTCCCGTTCGGGGATGGCGTTCCGGAATTTATCGTAAATAATTCCATAATATCTTCCAAGGGAAGCGAATGGATCGTCGCCCGAATTCCGGTGTTGCCTACTCCGGGAAAGCGGCGAAAGGTCGGGAAAAGGGGAAGAGCGATGATAGTAAAGAAGGCGCTATTGTCGAGCGCGGTGGCCGTCGGCCTGGCGGTCGTCCATATGTCCAGTCCGGCGGAAGCACGTGTTCATGTGTCGTGCTACGATCATGTCCACCACGGCTTTACATGTATGTACTACGAACACAGCCGGCTGCTGGCCTTTAGCAACCGCTACGGCGTGTTCTGGGTCGATTGACGTGTCGGCGGATAGAAGAACCGTGAGCAGGAAAAGGGCGATACTGGCGGTCGCGGCGCTGACCGCCTTTAGCCTGGCCGCCGGGCCCGCCACGGGTAAGCCAAGCGTTTCCATGCGCTGCTTCGACCACGTGCATAACGGCTACACCTGCCTGCATTTCGTCGACGGTGCGTTGGTGGCCTTCACCAACGACTATGGGACTTTCTACGTCGATTAAGGCCAAAGCAGGTCCAGGGACGGTGCGCCGCCGCGCTGTCGGGGAATGCTACATATACCCGCTGGCCCGCAGGCGCTCGAAGGCGTCCTCGGCCTCGTGGTCCATGGCGCGGCCGGAGCGTTCGGCGACCTTCGTCGTCTTCAGTTCCTGGATGATCTCGTCGATTGTCGTCGCCGTGCTGTCGACCGGGTTGGTGATGTCCTGATCGCCGAGGGAGCGGTAGCGCTTGCCGTCCTGCGCGAAATAGAGCGGGATCGTCGGAATGCCCTCGCGCTGGGTGTAACGCCAGATGTCGATCTCGGTCCAATGCAGGATCGGGTGGATCCGGATATGGGTGCCGGGCGGGAACTCGGTCTTGTACTGGTCCCAGAATTCCGGCGGCTGATCGCGGAAGTCCCAGGCGCCGGCCTCGCCGCGCGGGCTGAAGACGCGCTCCTTCGCGCGGAGAGCTTCCTCGTCTCGGCGGATGCCGGCGATCACGCCGGTGAACCCCTCCTTGGCAAGCAAGGCCTTCAGGCCCGCCGTCTTGCGGGAGGCCGACCGGGCGGCCGGAGGCAGGTCGTCGTCCATCTCCTCCACCGGCGGGCATTCGCCGCGGCGCAGGTCGAGGTTCCATTCCTTCTCATACCGGTCCCGGAAGGCGTACATCTCCGGAAACTTCTTGCCGGTATCGATATGGACCAGCGGGAAAGGGACATGGCCGAAAAAGGCCTTGCGGGCCAGCCAGACCATGACATTCGAGTCCTTGCCGAGCGACCACAACATCGCGAGCTTGTCGATCTTCCGATACGCCTCGCGGAAGATGTAGATGCTCTGGCTTTCCAGCAGGTCCAGATCGGTCAGGGCGCCGTTCGTGCGGTCGGCGCGGATCTCTCCGTCGGCGGCGGTCATTTTTCGAACTTCTTCCAATAGTCTGCGTGAATTCCGCATTCGGTCTTGTCCATGCCCGACCAGCGGCCGGCGCGCATATCCTCGCCGGGCGCCACGGGCCGGGTGCAGGGCGCACACCCGATGGACGGATAGCCCTGCTCGAACAGCGGATGACGGGGCAGCTCCCGAACCTCGTAGTAGGTCTCTATATCATCGCGTGTCCAGCCGGCAAGCGGGTTGATCTTA
>CAYGKX010000670.1:0-1791 GCA_964350225.1 uncultured Rhodospirillaceae bacterium
GGCGTCCGGCGCCGGCGACATCGCCATCCTCCATTGCACCTCGCTGTATCCTGCCCCGCCCGAAAGCCTGAACCTGCGCGCCATCGCGACCCTGGCGGCGACCTTCAACCGACCGATCGGTTATTCGGACCACAGCCTCGGCATCCATGCCGCCGTCGCGGCGGTCGCTGTGGGCGCCACGGTGATCGAGAAGCATTTCACCCTGGACCGCGGGCTGGCCGGCCCGGACCACAAGGCCTCGCTGGAGCCGACGGAGCTGGCCGGCATGATCGCCGCCCTGCGCGAGACCGCCGGGATGCTGGGCGACGGAGTCAAGCGGCCGGCGCCGGGCGAGGCCGAGACGGCGGCCCTGGTCCGCCGCTCGTGGCACGCGACCCGGGACCTTCCGGCCGGTCGTGTGATCGAGGCGGAGGACATCGCCCTGAAACGCCCGGCGGACGGCCTGCCCCCCATCGACCGACCGATCGGCCGAAAACTCGCGGCAACGATCCTGACGGACGCGCCCGTGCGCGCAGTGGATCTGGAGCCGGCATGAGCCTGCATGTCCTGAGCGTCAGTTCCGGTCGAGCGGATGTCGGTATCCTGACGCCGGTCTGGCAGGCGGTGGCCAGGCGCGCGGACATGCGCCTGTCCGTTTTCCTGACCGGCATGCACATGGCGGACGGGGCGCCGGAGATCGCCGGCCTGCCGCCGGATATCACGCTCCGCCGGGGCGGCCGCGACCTGGGGGGCTCCGCCGGCGCCGATGCCGCGGCGGCGATGGCCGAGATCGCCCGGGCGGCGGGCGACCTCTATGACACCCTCTCGCCCGACCTCGTGCTGGTTATTGGCGACCGGCTCGACATGCTGCCGGCGGCAACCGCAAGCCTGCCGTTCAACCTTCCCCTGGCCCACCTGCACGGGGGCGAGGTGACGGAGGGGGCCATCGACGACCGGGTCCGTCACGTGCTGACCAAGATGGCGCATATCCATTGCGCCAGCTCGGCGGGCGCACGCAAGCGGCTGCTGGCGCTCGGCGAGGAGGACTGGCGCATCCGGGTTACCGGCGCGCCTGGGCTCGACACGCTCCTCGCCGCGCCCGAGATCGATCGTTCCACTTTTTGCGCAGAGCTCGGGCTGCCGGCCGACGAGCCCTTCAGGCTGGTGACGGTCCATCCGGAAACCAACGCACCGGACCCGCTGGCGCCGCTCGACGCGGTGCTCGACGCGCTCGACAGCCTGCCGGCTCCCACCCTGATCACGGCACCGAACAGCGATCCCGGCGGGGCGGAGGCGAAGGCGCGCATCGACCGCTTCGCCGCCGACCGCCCCTGGCTGCATCTGGTCGACACGCTCGGCGGACGCCTCTATCCCAATGCGCTCCGCCACGCTGCCCTCATGCTGGGGAACTCGTCGAGCGGCGTGATCGAGGCGGGTCTCTTCGGCCTGCCGGTGATCGACGTCGGCGACCGCCAGAAGGGGCGGGAGCGCGGGGCCAACGTGACCCCTGTCGCCAGCCACCCCGCCGCGGTGCTGGAAACGCTGCGCCGCGTGGGTCCGTCCCCGTCCCGCTTCGCGCCCGGCACCCCCTATGGCGACGGCCGGTCCGGGTCCCGGATCGCCGAGGCGCTCGCCGAGCTCGCAGCGATGCCCGCCCTGATGCGGAAGGCGGCACCTGGCGAGCTGGAGCATGCCGCATGATCGGACATCCGCTGCCCCGGGGCGCCACCGTTTTCATCGAGGCGCATTCCCAGTATCGCGGACCGCTTCTGGGCATTGCCCGGCGGCTGCGCGAGGAACATGACGCCCGGA
>CAYGKX010000671.1:0-1784 GCA_964350225.1 uncultured Rhodospirillaceae bacterium
GGCCCTTTTCTTATGCGCGGCTTCGCGAGCGAAGCCGCCGGCCGCCGCGCCGACAGGTCATGGGGCGGCGGCCTTCGCCGGTTGAGCGAAGCATCGCTGGTGGACCGTCAGCGCACCCGTCGGCCAAGCGGCGCCTTCCAATCGGAGTTTCCACGCAATGACGTCCCGTCCCCGCCTGACGGGGTCGCCGCCGCGTCGGACCGCTTACTTCGGGCAGCCGAGCCGGATCGGGGAGAGCCTGGGCAAATGGGGCCCCGCCATGAGGATTCCGCCAGAAGGGCCTGACCGGAAGGGCCTGACCGGAAGGGCCTGACCGGAAGGGCCTGACTAGGAGGCCCCGACCAGGAGGCTCCAGAGCACAGGGGCTCCGTCGCAAGGGCCCCGCCAGAGGGGGCGCAGCCGCCACAAGGCGCGAAGAGGAGCAACCGGTTCCCGATTGGTGTCAGGCCAGCCACCCAGCACTGGCGGCGCCGTTCGACGTGTCGGCCGTTGGCCGGGTTGGGGGCCTCTGCGGCGCAGGAAGACGACGAAAAGGTCGGCGCGTTTGCCTGTCCCGTGGTCAATCGTGCGAGGGCAAAATCCGGGCCTCTGTCCCGGTTCCGGGAGGCGCCTTTCGGCTTACTTGCCTTCCCGCCGCCAGGCGCCCATCAGCGGCAGCAGCACGAGCAGCAGTGCGATAAAGCCGACCATCAGCGGGACATCGCGGATGCCCGTCACGACATAGTCGCCGTTCCGTTTCAGCCCGATCCAGCGGCCGGTCAGTCCGCCGCCACCCGACATCCGGTCGTCCGCGGCAACCCGGCGCAGGCCGGGGACACCGCCCTCCGACAGCCACAGGATGCTGCCGCCATTCGCGGTGACGGTCGGCCGCATCCGGGCCTCCGTCGTCCGCACGTTCTCCATTTCAACCGGATTGAGGGAACCGATGGCCGTCATGGTCGAAAGCTCGCCGTCGGTGATCCGGTATAGGCCCGGCAGCTTCAGGGGCAGGCGTCCGACCGACAGGCCCTTCCGGGTCTGGGTCATCGGCACGGTGACGGTCTTGCCGTCAGGGCCGGTGACGCGGACGGGCCGGTCGGTCGGCTGCAGTGTCCGGCGCCGGATGGTCAGCCGGCCGGCCTGGATCGTCGCGTTGATGTAGTTCTCCTCGAGCTCCGGCTCCTTCATCAGCCAGTGGGCGAGGCGGCGCAGCAGGTCCGCCTGGGGTCCGCCGCCGTCGAAACCCCGGTCCCACAGCCATACCTGGTCGGACAGAAGCAGCGCGACCCGGCCCTTGTCGACCCGGTCGAGGATGAGAAGCGGCTTGCCGCGCGTGCCGGTCATCAGCACCTGGCCCCCGCGCACCGTCGCGTCGATCTGGCGGAACCAGCGGCCCCAGGGCTGGACGCGCGTGCCGCCCGGCAGGTTCGCCGTTACGGGATGGCGCGTACCGATCTCGCTCCGCTTGGCCCGGAAGCCTTCGGTGAAGACGTTACCCGTCGGCTGCACCGGCAGGAGCGGCCCGATCGGCGTGTGATTCAGGCTCAGTGCTCCCGCATAGTCGGGGCCCGCGGCGACCAGCAGGGCGCCGCCCTTCTTCACATATTCCGCGATGTTGTTCAGATAGCGCGTGCGGATCACGCCGCGCCGGCGGTAGCGGTCGAAGATGATTAGGTGGAACTGGTCGAGCTTCTCCTCGAATAGCTCCCGCACCGGAAAGGAGATGAGCGCCAGTTCGTTGACCGGCGTCATGTCGCGCTTTTCCGACGGGCGCAGGATGTTTATGTGGACGAGATCGACGCCGG
>CAYGKX010000672.1:0-1780 GCA_964350225.1 uncultured Rhodospirillaceae bacterium
GCATGAAGGAATACGAGCTCGGCTTCGACGGCTTCGAGGTGAAGGCGGAGAACCTGCTCGGCGAAACCGAAGGCCAGGGCTTCAAGCAGCTCATGGCGACCTTTGAGAGCGCGCGCATCCAGACGGCGGCACGTGCCGTCGGCGTCGCCCAGAACGCGCTGGAACTCGCGCTGACATACGCGCGCGACCGGGTGCAGTTTGCGAAGCCCATCTACCGCTTTCCCCGGGTCGCCGGAAAGATCGCCTGGATGGCGGTCGAGACGATGATGGCCCGCCAGCTGACCTATTTCGCCGCCCGCGAGAAGGACAGCGACCGGCGCTGCGACATTGAGGCCGGGATGGCCAAGCTCCTCGCCGCCCGGGTCGCCTGGGGCAATGCCGATAATGCGCTGCAGGTCCATGGCGGCAACGGCTACGCCCAGGAATACGAGATCAGCCGCGTCCTCTGCGACGCCCGCATCCTGAACATCTTCGAAGGCGCGGCCGAGATCCAGGCGCAGGTCATCGCCCGGGGGCTGCTGGACCGGCGGAACTAGGCTCCGTCTTTCGGCTGGAGAGCCCGTCTTGGGCATGGACCCCGGCTCGGAGGCCGGGGTGGCGATGGGGTTCTCGCGTTAACACCTCGCCACCCCGGACTTGATCCGGGGTCTATCTCCGCGACGCCCGGCTTCCCGCGACACCCCGCTCCCACATGCCGCATTCGACGCGCGCGCGGTTCGTGCTACATGCTTCGATCGATCGCGGCATACCGCGGGCCGAGGGGAGACGCGCCTATGAACACCACCGCCAACCAGCCCACCGCAAACCAGCCAACGGCCGAGCAACCCATGTGGACGCCGTCCGACGAGCGGGTCCGGACATCCCAGCTTTGGGGCTTCATGGACCACCTGCGGGAGCGGTTCGACCTCGACTTCAAGACCTATGACGAGCTGTGGCGCTGGTCCTGCCAGGACCTGGAGACCTTCTGGCTGGCCCTCTGGCAATATTGCGGGATCGTGTCCGACCCGTTCGGCGAGCGCATCGTCGTCGACGGCGACAAGATGCCCGGCGCCCGCTTCTTCCCCGAGGCCAACCTGAACTTCGCCGAGAACCTCCTGAAGCGACGCGACGAGGGCCCGGCGATCATCTTCCGGAACGAGGCCGGCCTGAACCGGCAGATGAGCTGGGCGGAGCTGCGCAGCCTGGTGGCGAAGCTCGCCGTCAAGAGCGGGATCGAGCCCGGCGACCGTGTCGCCGTCTTCATGCCGAGCCTGCCGGAGACCGTCGCCATCGCCCTCGCCGCGACCGCCATCGGCGCCACCTTCTCCTCCTGCGCGCCGGACTTCGGGGTGCGCGGGGTGCTGGACCGGCTGGGCCAGATCGAGCCGAAGATGCTGTTCGCCGTCGACGGCCATCTCTATGCCGGCAAGCGGATCGGATCGCTCGACCGCCTGCCCGATATCGTCAAGGGCCTGCCAACCGTGGAGCGCACGGTCGTCCTGCCCTATCTGGGCGAGGGCGACCCCGTCGCTGCCGTTCCCAACGCCGTGATGTTCGACGACTTCATCGCGGACGTGGAGGGGCTGGATGTGCCGTTCAAGCGGCTGCCCTTCGACCATCCGGTCTACATCATGTTCTCCTCCGGCACGACCGGCGTGCCGAAATGCATCGAGCACCGGGCGGGGGGCGTGCTCCTCCAGCACTACAAGGAGCTCATCATCTGCAACGACGTGAAGGCGAACGACCGGGTCCTCTTCTACACGTCGACCAACTGGATGGTGTGGAACGTCCACGTCTCCTA
>CAYGKX010000673.1:0-1774 GCA_964350225.1 uncultured Rhodospirillaceae bacterium
GCAGGATATAGACGCCCGCTGTCGGCATCCCCATGCCCATCACGATGCAGAGCGCACCGAGGATGAGGAGCAGGAGGAGCAGGTTTCCTTCGCCCACGTCGGTCAGAAGAACCGTCAGCCCGAAGCCGAGCCCGGTCACCTGCAGGGCGCCGATGATGAAGCCGGCGCCGGCGACGATCATCAGGATGTCGAGTACTGAATAGCCGGTCTCGACCAGCGCGCCCCAGATGTCCTTCAGCTTCATCCGGATGGCGCCGTAGCCGACCGCGATCCCGACCAGGATCGTCACGCCGGACGCCAGGATGGCCGCCGTCTCCGCCTCCCAGTTCAGGAAGAAGAGCGCGTAGATCAGGGCCGCGAAGGGCAAGGCGAAGAACCAGCCGCGCCTCAGGACGATCCGGGCGACCGGAATGTTCTTCGCGTCGATGCGGGAGATGCCGGCCCGCGCCGCCTCCAGGTCCGCCTGGATGAAAAGGGCGACGTAATAGAGGAAGGACGGGACGATCGCCGCGAACACAATGTCCTGATAGGGCTTCTCGAGAAAATCCGCCATCAGGAAGGCGACCGCCCCCATGACCGGCGGCATGAGCTGTCCGCCGGTCGACGCCACCGCCTCGACCGACGCGGCGAAGGTCGGGGAGAAGCCGTCCCGCTTCATCAAGGGGATCGTGATGACCCCGGTCGCCACGATATTCGAGACGGCGACGCCGGAGACGGAGCCGAACAGGCTCGAGGCCATGATCGAGATCTTCGCCGAGCCGCCGCGGTAGCGGCCCATCAGGACGAGCGAGATGTCGTTGAAGAACTGCGATCCGCCGGAGCGGACGAGAAGCTGTCCGAAGAAGACGAAGGTGATGACGATCGTGGCGCCCACCTTCATCGCGAAGCCGAAGAGCGAGCTCGTGTCGATCGAGAGATAGGTCAGGTACCAGTCGATCTGCTGTGGCCGCGTCTCGAACGCACCCGAGAAATTATGTCCGACCAGCCCGTAGCCAATGAAGAAGATGACGATCAACAGCAGCGACAGGCCGACCGTGCGACGCAATCCCTCCAGGCAAAGGACGAGAAAGATGCAGGCGACGATGAAGGCGTTGGCGGGCACGCCGCCGACACCTTCCATCGCCTTCAGCATCTGCGGCAGGGCGAGTGCCGCATAGGCGCCGGTACCGAAGCCCAGGATCGACAGGACATAGTCGTAGACCGGCACCCGGCCGTGGTTGCCGCGCTTCTTCCGCGCCGGATAGACGAGAAAGACGAGACCGAGGGCCGTCCCCAGCATGCCGGCGAGGAACTGTTCCTGCACCGGCAGCAATCCGACCATGCGAAACAGGTTCGCCGACCAGGCGAGAGAGCCCAGGGTGAGGAGCGCGGCCAGCGCGATCTTGATAATCCGAAGCGCCGGCGGGACCGGCGCTTCGGACAGGCGTAAATCGGAAGTTTCCGTCATCTGGAATGACGCCGCACCAGGTGTGCGGCTACCCCGTTCGGTCGCCTACTTCTCCTTCCAGATGCCGATCTCCTTGTAGAACTTGATGGCGCCAGGGTGGTACTTGGCCACCGTGAACTGCTTGCCCATCAGGTCCTTGTTGAAGCCGTTGAAGGAGGGGTGCCCCTTCACGAGGTCCGCCTTGTTGGGGTGGAGCGCCTTGACGAACTCGTAGACCGTCTTCTCCGGCACGCGTGTCGACGTGTAGATGACAAGATCGTCGGCCATCACGGTCGTCGGTTCCAGGACCCAGACGAAAGGCATCCGGGCTGGCAGCGTGACGAGGAA
>CAYGKX010000674.1:0-1772 GCA_964350225.1 uncultured Rhodospirillaceae bacterium
GTCTTCGTCTGGGCGATGATGGCGGCTCTGATCTCGTCTGCTCTATGGGTCAACCTGGCCACCCTGATCGGTGCACCGGTGTCGACGACCCATGCCGTCGTGGGCGGCGTTCTGGGTTCCGGCGTGGCAGCGGTCGGGTTCCAGCTGGTAAATTGGGGCACCGTCGGCGCCATCGCGGCGAGTTGGGTTATCTCACCGCTCCTGGGCGGGGTTATCGCCGCGCTCTTCCTCGCCTTTATCAAGCTGAATGTGATCTATCAGCCGGACAAGATCGCCGCCGCCCGGCGCTGGCTCCCCATCCTGATTGCCATCATGGCGGGGGCCTTCGGGGCCTATCTGTCGATCAAGGGCCTGAAGAAGATCTGGCACCCTGACCCCTGGACGGTCGCGGGTATCGGCGTCGGCACATTCGTCCTCGTCTGGCTCGTCATGCGGCCGGTGATCCGACGCCAGTCGGAAGGCATGGAGAACCGGAACCAGTCGCTTCGGCAACTGTTCCGCATTCCCCTGATGTGCTCGGCGGCACTGTTGTCCTTCGCCCACGGCGCCAACGACCTCGCGAATGCCGTCGGTCCACTGGCCGCGATCCTTCACAGCGCCCAGTTCGGCGACATTGCCGGCAAGGTATCGATGCCGACCTGGGTGCTTCTGATCGGCGCCTTCGGCATCAGCCTCGGGCTGTTCCTGTATGGCCCCAAACTCATCCGGATGGTCGGCGACAAGATCACGAAGATGAACCCGATGCGGGCCTATTGCGTAGCCCTGTCGGCCGCCGTGACGGTCATCGTCGCGTCCTGGCTGGGGCTGCCTGTCAGTTCGACCCACATCGCGGTCGGCGCAGTGTTCGGTGTCGGCTTCTTCCGCGAATTCTTCACGAAGCACAGCAAGCGACGCCGCGAGATGGTGAGCCCACGGCACAAGCAGGCGGACGGCGAGGACGTGCGGTTGGCCCCGGAGGAGTTGCGGCACCGGAAACTGGTTCGCCGCTCTCACTTCATGACGATTGTCGCCGCCTGGATCATCACCGTCCCGGCCGCAGCCTTTCTCTCGGCGCTGGTTTTCATGGGACTGAGCCTGATCCGCTAGATACCGCGGCGCGCACGAAACGCTCGACCGTTTCAATATCCTTGCCCGTACCGTCCGCACGGTCTGTCAGCGTCTTGCTGTCGACGCCGGCCGGGCGGACGCGACGGATGGCGTCGGCCACATTCTCCGGGCCAAGACCGCCTGCGAGAATCACCGGTACGTCCACCGCCGCGACAATGGCGGCGCTGACCGACCAGTCGTGGGTCCGGCCCTGTGCCCCGATCTGACGGTCGCCAGGTTCATGGCTGTCCAGAAGCAGGCAGTCAGCAGCCCCCGCGCAGGAGCGCGCGAGGTCGACGGCCTCCGGCCCCGTCACCGGGATCGCGCGCATGATCCGGCAAGACAGGTCCTCTCTCAGGGCGCGGCAGTCGTCGACCGACAACAGTTCCGGCGCGGCACCGACATGGAGGACATCGGGCGCTGTCTCCTGGGCAACCCGGGCGACCGTCTCGACGTCGGGTGCGAGGGACAGGGCGACCGCGGTGCCGCGACCGGCGACGGCGGCAAAGATCCGCCGCGCTGCCGCCGCCGACAGTTCCCGGGGAAATGCGCCCTCCCCGACCAGCACGCCGATATGGGTCACGCCGACATCGAGCAGCGCCCGGGCTTCCTCCGGGCTCTGGACCTCGTAGATCTGGACGATCATCCGGCGCCGTCGGGGCCGGCCGACCGGTCAGAGGTCGCTG
>CAYGKX010000675.1:0-1763 GCA_964350225.1 uncultured Rhodospirillaceae bacterium
CTGGCGTTCGCACAGCGCGATCAGCCGCTCCGCGCCGATCCGGCCGCTCGACACCTGGGCCGCGAGGTCGCCGAAGACCGCGTCCGGGGTGCGCACGTTGTGGCGGATGATGTCGTGCAGGGTCTTGTTCGGCTGGCCCGCCTCGTAGAGCTTCGAGATCGGGATCCAGAGGCCTTCCTCGTGGACGTCCCGCGCGCCGGCGCCGACGCCGTAGCCGCCGATGTCCGTGTGGTGAATGGTCGAGCCGAAATAGGCGATGATCCGGCCCTTGTGGAAGACTGGCGCGAAAACGGTGATGTCGAAGAAATGGCCCGCGGAGATCCAGGGGTCGTTGACGATCAGGACGTCCCCCGGCTCCAGGTTCTCGGCCGGGAACTTCTCCAGGATGTTGCGGGCCGCCGCGGCCAGGCTGTTGATGTGGCCGGGGGTACCCGTTACCGCCTGGGCGACCATCCGGCCCTCGGCGTCGAACATGCCGTTGGCGAGGTCCCCCGCCTCCCGCACGACCGGGCTGAAGGCGATGCGCTGCAGCGCGCGGGCCTGTTCGCTTACGATGCTGATCAGGTTGCTCCACAGGATTTCGAGCTGGATGCCGTCCAGTGCCATGGTCGCGTTCCTTCCTCTCAGCCGTTGCGTTCGGCGATGATACATCCCAGCGGATCGACGCGCGCGGTCCAGCCGGGCAGGATGATGATGGTTGTTTCCCGTTCCTCGACAATGACGGGGCCGGGGATGCTCTGGCCGACGGCGAGCGCGGACCGGTCGTAGACGTCGACCTCCTGCGCGCCGTCGTCATAGACCGCCCGGCGTTTGCCCTTGGGTTTTCCGGGCTCGGCGGCGGTACCGCCTGCGCCTTCGCGATCCACCGAGGGACCCATGGCTGTGATGCGCCAGGAGACGATCTCCACCCGCATGTCAGACAGGCGGATGCCGTACATCAGTTCGTAGGCCTCCTCGAACGCCGCACGCAGGCGGCCGACGTCCCGCGCCGCCCGCGGATCGTGGTCGAACTCGACCGTTACCTCGTTGGCCTGCCCGACATAGCGCATGTCGGCACCGAAGGAGAAACGCGCGGCGGTCGGCTCGATGCCGGCATCGCCCAGGGCCGCGATCCCCTCTTCCTCGACCTCGCCCAGGACCGCGCCGACACGCTCCCAGTCCATATCGTCGAGGCGGCTGAGCGCGCCGCGTACGAGATCGAGCCGGGCGGGTGTCACCAGGGTTCCGAAGGCGGAGAGGACGCTCGCGAGCGGCGGGAAGATCACCGTCGAGCTTTCCAGGAGGTCGGCGACATAGCTCGCATGGACCGGGCCGGCGCCGCCGAAGGCGAGGACGGGCAGGCCGCGGGGGTCGATCCCCCGGTCGGTCGCATGGGCCCGGGCGGCGGCCGCCATCGATTCGCCGACCACCTGGTGGACGCCGAGCGCGGTCTGGTCGAGGTCCGTCCCCAGCCGGTCGCCGAGGCCGCTCATGATCCGCTTCGCGCCATCCAGATCGAGCGCCATGTCGCCGCCCAGGAAATTCTCGGCATCGAGATAGCCGAGGATGAGGTCGGCGTCGGTAACAGTCGGGTTGTCGCCGCCCCGGCCGTAGCAGACCGGCCCCGGCTCCGACCCCGCGCTGTCCGGCCCGACCTTCATCAGGCCCAGATTGTCGACCCGGGCAATGGAACCGCCGCCGGCGCCGATCTCGATCATGTCGATCGAGGGAATTGTCACGGGGAAGCCGCTACCCGGCTTGAAACGGTACTGGCGGTCGACCTC
>CAYGKX010000676.1:0-1759 GCA_964350225.1 uncultured Rhodospirillaceae bacterium
TCGACCTGCCCGTAGGGCATCTGCAGCACGCGACCGACGTCGCGCAGCACCGCCCGCGCCTGCAGCTTTCCGAAGGTGATGATCTGCGCGACCTTGTCCCGGCCGTATTTTCCCTGGACATAGGCGATGACTTCGTCCCGCCGCTCCTGGCAGAAGTCGATGTCGAAGTCCGGCATCGACACGCGTTCCGGGTTGAGGAAGCGCTCGAAGAGCAAGCCCCAGCGGAGCGGGTCGAGGTCGGTAATCGTCAGGGCCCAGGCCACGACCGAGCCCGCACCGGAGCCGCGGCCCGGCCCGACCGGGATATCGTGCGCCTTGGCCCACTGGATGAAGTCGGCGACGATGAGAAAATAGCCCGGGAACCCCATGTCCTCGATGATGCCGAGTTCCAGGTCGAGCCGCTCGCGATAGGGCTTCGCGGCCTCTTCCCGCGCGGCGGCATCCATCTCGGCGGTGAACACATGGACGGCGAGCCGGGCTTCCAATCCCTCGACCGCGGCCGCGCGCAGTTCCTCCTCCTCGCTCCGCGACTCCTCGGTCACGAAGGCCGGCAGGATCGGCTTTCGGTTGACGGCGGAGACCGCACAGCGCTGGGCGATGACGAGGCTGTTGTCGCAGGCCTCCGGCAGGTCGGCGAACAGCGTCCGCATCTCGGCCGCCGACTTGAAGCGGTATTCCGGGTTCAGGCGCCGGCGGTTGGTCTCCGCGACATAGGTGCTGTCGGCCACGCAAAGCAGCGCGTCATGCGCGTCATACATCTCCGCGCTGGCGAAATAGGCCTCGTTTGTCGCGATCAGCGGGATGTCACGGTCGAAGGCGAGATCGATCGCGCGCGCCTCGATTGCCTGCTCGTCTGCCATCCCGTGCCGGGACAGTTCCATATAGAGGCGTCCCGGATATATCTCCGCGAGCCCGTCGAGCGCGGCGACGGCATGATCGGTCTGACCCGCACCCAGGAGCCGCCCGACCGTCCCCGCCGGGCCGCCTGTGAGTGCGATGAGGCCGTCGCTGTGCGCAGCGAGGGTCGCCCGACCGACATGGGCACGGAGGCCGGGATCGGTGTCGAGGAAGGCACGGCTGACCAGCTTCATGAGGTTGCCGTACCCGGTCTCGTCCTGCGCGAGGAGCACGATCCAGTCGAGCTGCGGCGGACGGTCCGGCCGGTCGAGCGACGGGTCCCAGTGAAGGGCCAGTTGGCAGCCGATCACCGGCTGGACGCCAGCGTCCTTGCAGGCGTTCGAGAACTCGAGCGCGCCGAAAAGATTGTTCGTATCGGTGACGGCGACCGCCGGCATGGCGCCAGCCTCGGCGAGCTTGACGAGCTCCTTCACGCGGATTGCGCCCTCGGACAGCGAATAGGCGGTGTGAACCCTCAGATGAACGAAATCCGCATGGTTCATCGTCTCGCCGTCCTCCCCCATAGCGTGAACGGGGCATCCTAACCGGCGCTAGATATCGCGGCCAGCCAGAATTGTTCCACAGCATGTGGGTAAATCGGCGCGGCGAGTCAGCCGGAGAAATACTCGACGATCTTGCCGTCCTGGATCTGCAGGATACGGTCCATCCGGTGGGCGAGTTCCATGTTGTGTGTCGCCACGAGGGCGCCGATCCGGGCCACATGGACCAGGCGATGCAGCTGCGAGAAGACCGCCTCCGCCGTCGCATGGTCGAGGTTGCCGGTCGGCTCGTCGGCCAGCAGCAATGTCGGGCCGTTGGAGACGGCCCGCGCGATGGCGACCCGCTGCTGCTCCCCGCCCGA
>CAYGKX010000677.1:0-315 GCA_964350225.1 uncultured Rhodospirillaceae bacterium
GGGGATTGGGCACGCGGTCGAGGGTCGCTTCGTCCGGGCTCGCCGGCATGGCGAGTTCAGTCACGCCCATTGGCTCGAGCGCATCCAAAATCGCGGCCATCAGGCAGGGCATGGCGCCGACAGTGCCGGCTTCTCCCGCGCCCTTGACGCCCAGGGGGTTCCTCGGCGTCGGGACGGGGTTGGAGGCGACCTGGAAATAGGGGACGTCGTCGGCCCGGGGCATCGCGTAGTCCATGAGGGAGCCGGTGACGAGCTGGCCGCTCTCCCCGTCCCACAGCATCCTCTCCATTAGAATCTGGCCGATGCCCTGGACGA
>CAYGKX010000677.1:325-1114 GCA_964350225.1 uncultured Rhodospirillaceae bacterium
GAGGAGGAGCGGGTTCATCACCGTTCCGACATCGTCGACGACGGCATATCGGTCGACGGTCACGGTGCCGGTGTCCGGGTCGATCTCCACCTCGCAGACGTGGCAGCCGTTCGGAAAGGTCGGCAGATCGTGCTTGAAGGTGGCGAAGGCGGAGAGGCCGCTGTCCTCGCCCTTTGGCATCGCGTTCGGGTTGAAGGCGATCTGGGCGACTTCCGCTAAAGATACCGACCTGTCTGTCCCGGCGACCGTGAACGTGCCGTCCGCGAACTCGATATCGTCGGCGGCGACCTCCAGCTTGTGAGCGGCGATCCGCTTGCCCTTGTCGACGATGCGGCCGGCGGCGATGTGGATGGCGCTGCCGACGAGGCCGGAGGTGCGGGAGCCGAAGGTGCCGTTGCCGTAGCCGACCCGGTCCGTGTCGCCCTCGACATAGCGGACCTTCTCGAAATCCAGCCCCAGCCGGTCGGCCAGGAGCTGGCGGAAGACCGTCGCGTGGCCCTGGCCGTGATTGTCCGATCCGACGAAGACCGTCGCCGTGCCGTCGGCGTTGAAGCGGATCTCCGCTCCGTCGTCGAGCACGCCCGCCGCCTGTTCGATCGCGTTGATGATCCCGATGCCGCGGAGGAGGCCCTTCGCCTCGCTCGCCTCTTTGCGGCCCGGGTAGCCGTCGACGTCGGCGAGTTCCAGGGTCATGTCCATGCCGCGCTCGAATGCGCCGCAGTCGTAGAGGAAGGTCATGCCCGTCTGGAAGGGGAAGGCGTCCTCGGGGATGATGTTCCGGCGGCGCAG
>CAYGKX010000677.1:1124-1751 GCA_964350225.1 uncultured Rhodospirillaceae bacterium
CACCCGATCGCGCCCGAGCTCCCGCGCCGCCCTGTCGATGGCCATCTCGATGGCCATCGCGGCCTCCGGCCGGCCGGCGCCGCGATAGGGGCCGATCTGGGTCGTGTTGGTGAAGACGCCGGTCACCTCGACCGCGATCTTCGGCGTCTTGTAGACGCCGGCGACGCCGCCGGAATTGCCGAAGGTCGGCATCGGGCTGAAGACGCCGAGATAGGCGCCGTGCGCGGCGAGGGAGCGCATGCGGAGCGCCGTGAAATCGCCGTCGGCCGTCAGGCCCAGCTCCACCTCCATCCGGCAGTCGCGGCCATGGTCGTCGGCGAGGAAGGCCTCGCTCCGGTCGCCGTTCCAGCGCACCGGCCGTCCGACCAGTTTGGCGGCCCACAGGACGAGCGCCTGTTCGGGAAAGAGATTGCCGCGCATGCCGAAGGCGCCGCCCATGTCGGGGCTCACCACCCGCATGTGCCCCTCGTCGACATGGAAGACGCGGAGTGCCAGGAGGCGCCGGGCGCGGAAGGGGTTCTGTGTGCCGGAATAGAGGGTGTAGCGCTCTTCCACCGGATCCCAGGCGCCGACGGCCGCGCGCGGCTCCATCGGGTTCTGCGCGACCCGGGTGACGGGGATGGAGAT
>CAYGKX010000678.1:0-1309 GCA_964350225.1 uncultured Rhodospirillaceae bacterium
CCGGTCGATACGTTCACGACATCGAGGATCGTCTTCATGTCGAGGCCCTGGGACCGGCCGAAGAGAATCGCCTCCGCCCTCGCCGCCGTCGCGGTGGCGGAGAGGAAATTGTTCAGGAGCTTCAGCGCCTGTCCCTGCCCGGCCTCCGTCCCGACATGGAAGACATGCTTCGCCATCGCCTCCAGCGCCGGGCGGTGGCGGTCCAGAAGGTCGCCGGGCCCGGCCCACATGACGGCGACGGTGCCGGCGACCGCGCCGCTCTTCCCGCCGGAGACGGGGGCGTCGACATAGGCGATATCTAGCGCCCGGGCGGTCTCGGCGGCCGCCCGGGCGGCATCGATGCCGACGGTGGAGAGGTCGACGACCGTCCGGCAGGCCCGGTCGGCGGTGTCGCAGATCTGGGCCAGCACCGCCTGGACAACGGCGCCGTCCGGCAGGCTCAGGAACACCGTCTCCGCCGTCCGCGCGACCTCCGCCACGCTGTTGCGGACACCGGCGCCTTCCGGCGCCCGCTCCACGGTGCCCGCCCGGTCGAAGACGGAGAGTGCAGCGGCCTTGCGCGCAAGATTGGCAGCCATTGGCCCGCCCATGTTGCCGAGCCCGATGAAGCCATAGGTCCCGTTCTTGGAAATCGACATCCGCCACTTCCTTTTCCTCTCCCCCCGCCCGGGGGAGAGGGTTGCGCAGGCTTAGCGCGGAAAGCGCTTAGCCGAAGCTGGGTGAGGGGGGTGGTGGCGGCTAATCGCCAACGCCGGTGTTCCCCCCTCACCCTGCCCTCTCCCCGGTGGGGAGAGGGTTCTCTGAGCACGTTTGAGCCAGCGTAGCCCCGTGTTGCCTGCCGCGCCAGCGCCCCTCCCTCGACAGCCATCGGCGCTTCTGCGATCCTTCGCGCTCCTTTCCAGACAGCCCCGGTCCCGCCCTATGTCCGCTGCGCAGCGCCATCTCTATCTCGTCGACGGCTCGGCCTATCTCTTCCGCGCCTTTCACGCCCTGCCGCCGATGACGCGGAGCGACGGGACGCCGGTGAACGCGGTCTACGGCTTCACCAACATGCTGCTGAAGCTGGTCGAGGGCGCGCTGGCCGACGACGACGCGGACTATTTCGCCGTCATCTTCGACACGGCCCGCACGTCCTTCCGGAACGACATCTACGCCGACTACAAGGCCAACCGGCCCGACCCGCCAGAGGAGATGGTCCCGCAGTTCCCGCTGGTGCGCGATGCGACCCGGGCGCTTGGCCTGCCCTGCATCGAGCTTGGCGGCTACGAGGCCGACGACATCATCGCGACCTATGCCCGCCAGGCGGCGA
>CAYGKX010000678.1:1319-1747 GCA_964350225.1 uncultured Rhodospirillaceae bacterium
CGTCTCCTCCGACAAGGACCTGATGCAGCTCGTCGAGGACGGCATCGCCATGCTCGACCCGATGAAGAACCGGCGGATCGGCGACGCGGAGGTGCGGGAGAAGTTCGGCGTCGGCCCGGAGAAGGTGATCGACGTCCAGGCGCTGGCGGGCGACTCGACCGACAACGTCCCAGGCGTGCCCGGCATCGGCGTCAAGACGGCCGCCCAGCTGATCGGGGAATATGGCGACCTCGACACGCTTCTGTCGCGCGCCATGGAGATCAAGCAGCCCAAGCGGCGCGAGAAGCTGATCGAGAATGCCGAGATGGCGCGCATCTCCCGCGAACTCGTGACCCTCAAGGACGACGTGCCGCTCGACGACGGGTGGGAGGCCTTCAAGCTGGCCGAGCCCAAGACCGATACGCTGCTGGAATTCCTCAAGGAGAACG
>CAYGKX010000679.1:0-1738 GCA_964350225.1 uncultured Rhodospirillaceae bacterium
AAACCCCTCCCCGCCCGCGCAGGGCATGACGCAGTCGAACAGATGGATCGGGTCGGCGATCGGCCGAGCGTCCATATATTGTTCGAGCGTCAGCGGCGTCTTGAAGAGGGCGTAGGGGAAGGACAGCGCATTGGTACGCTGGGCGACGCAGAGCTTGCCGAAATCCTCCCGCGTCGCGCCGTAGTTCCGCATGTAGTAGTCGGTCAGGAAGGCAAAGCTCGCATTGGGTCCGCCCGCGCCATAAGGGTAGACCGCGTCGCGGGCGAACTGGCTGAAATTCGAGGTGCCCTGCCGGAAACTGTCGATCTGGTTGGTGTCCCCGGCAACGCAGGCCACGATCTCCGCGTCCCCCGCCTGGACGGCCCGGGCGGCCCGGCGCAGCGCGACGACACCGCTCACCCCGCCCATCGGGATATGGTCCAGCCAACGGGGTGACAGGCCGTGATGCTGCGTGACGCCGACGGCCGTATCCGGCAGAAGGGACATGCTTGTCAGGCTGAGCCCGTCGATTTCCGCTTTGTCGATCCCAGCCGCCTCGATCAGCCCGGCCAGGACACGCCCGATGAACCAATGGGCCCCCTTCGTCGAAAAACGCACATAGGGCACCGTGACCGGGGCGGTCACGACGACGTCGCCGTAATCCTGGCGCGGACGGCTCATCGGCCGGCCCGTTGGATGCGGCAACGTGCGCAGAACGGAAATGATGATGTCACGGCGAGTGTCGGTCCCATTGGTCGGTGCGGCGCGGCGTCCTGTCTAGCCGCTAATCCCCGCCGCGTCAGCCCCAAAGGCCGCATAGGGCATCTGACGAACCGCTTCCTTGATCGACCGGACGAAGGCCATCGTCGACGGCAGGGGGATCGCAGTGCGCCGAAAGGCAAGGAAGACTTCATAGTCCGGCCAGGCCGGGCGGACCGCCAGCGGGCGGAGGCCCGAGAACACGGCGTCGGAGGTCAGCAGGCGGCTCGGCAGGTAACTCAAGAGCCGCGTCCCCTCGACAATTCGCCCCATGAAGGCGGCAGAGCCGGTCTGGACCGCCACGTCGGGACGCGGCAGCCCCGCCGCGTGAAAGAGCGCGAAGAGGCACTTCCGCCAGCCATCGGACTCCCCCGGCAGGACCCAGCGATAGGGGGCGAGATCCTCCAGTGCCACCTCGTTCCGGCCAACCAGCGGATGGGCGGCGTCGGCCACGACGCAGACCTTGTCGACCATCAGCGGCTCGCTGCGCAGATCGGATGTCTCCAGCCCCGGCAACAGCGTACAGAGGCCGATGTCGATCTCGCCCTTCTCCAGTTGGGCGACGATATCGTCCAGGAGTGAAATCGACGTGACGATCTGGGCCGCCGGTTCGGCGTCCAGCATCCGCTCGATCGCCGCCGGCAGCAGCCAGCGCATCAGGGTGGTCATCCCGCCGACCCGGACGGTCCCCCCGCCGCGGCCGCTGAGAGACAATATCTCCTGCTCCGCCCGGTCGACATTCATCGACACCGAATCGGCGCAGTCGAGAAGGATGCTGCCATATTCCGTGGGCGCGATGCCGTGGACGCCACGCTCGACCAACTGGACGCCCAGCTCTGTCTCGAGGGCGCGGATGCTCTTGCTCAGCGCCGGCTGGGTGATGTTCAGCCGGTCTGCCGCGCGGCGAAAATTGCCGAGGCGGACGACTTCGCGAAAATATCTGAGCTGGCGCAGTTCCATGCCGCTGGCGGAGGTCCCCGGTCGCGTGGCCAAGCGGCCA
>CAYGKX010000680.1:0-1728 GCA_964350225.1 uncultured Rhodospirillaceae bacterium
GCTTCTGGCCATGAGCCGGGACGAGACGCTGACCGGCCTGCCGCGCGGTTTCGCCTTCCAGATGCTCGAAGGTTTCGGCGTTCTGCCCCGCGACGGGATCGCGGCGGATGTGAAGGCGCTCGACCAGGATTCCCGCAGCCTGCTCCGCAATCATGGCGTCCGTTTCGGTCAGTACACCGTCTTCATGCCGCTTCTGCTCAAGCCTGCGCCGACGCGTCTGCGGCTGGTGCTCTGGTCGCTCTGGAACGATCTCGACCAGTTCCCCGAAGCTCCGCCGCCGGGTCTGGTCACGGTTCCGGTCCCCGCGGACACGCCACAGATCCATGCCGCCATGTCCGGCTACCGCATTGCCGGTGCACGCGCGATTCGGATCGACATGCTGGAGCGCCTCGCCGACCAGTTGCGCGGCGAGGACAGCCGCGGCGGGTTCGAGGCGACGCCGGACATGCTGTCGATCACCGGCATGACGCTGGAACAGTTTTCCGACTTGCTGCAAGGCCTCGGATACCGCGCCGAGAAAGGGGAACGCCAGAAGCTCAAGGCACCGGCAATACCTGCGACCGACACCGCACAGGAGGCCGAGCCTGCCCCCGCCGCCGCCGTGGACGGCGTGGACACCACGATCGAGGCCCAGGACGACGACGCGGTCGAGCCCGCTCCGCAGGAAGAAATCCCGGTCGACGAACCGAGTGCCGAGGCGCAAAGCGAGCCCGGCCTATCCGAAACCGAGAACGCGCCCTCGGACGCGACGGCGGAATCTGCCGCCGCCGTCGAGACGGGGACTGTCGAGGAGGCCGTTCTGTCCGACGCCGCTGTCGACCCGGAAGCGGAAATGGAGACGTTCTATACCTTCACCTGGGCGCCACGCCGTCAAGGTGGCGGCCGACCGCGACGTGACGGCCCGTCCCGCGACGGCGAGGAGCGCCAGGGCGGCAAGCCGCGTGGCAAGGGTGGCAAACGCCCTCCGCGTCAGGACGGCAAGGCAGGGGGCCGGAACGGCAAGGGCGCGAAGGGCGGCAAGCCGCAGGGCGCCAAGACCTACCAGGCTCGCCCGCCGAAAAAGGAGAAGCCGATCGATCCGGACAATCCCTTCGCCGCCGCCCTCATGGGGCTGACGGAAAAGAAGTGACGAAGGTTCGGGGGCTTCGCCGCCCCGGCATGGCCATCACATTCTTGCAAATATCCCGGGGGGAGCGCTCGCACGAGCGCGGGGGGCAGCGCCCCCCTCCCGGCCGGCCGGCCTTGCGACGGACAGCCGGATGACCGACCCGGCCTCCCTCCGAATCGACAAGTGGCTCTGGCATGCCCGCTTCTTCAAGACGCGCAGCCTCGCCGCGAGGCAGGTCGCAGAGGGCAAGGTCCGGGTGAATTCGGTGAAGATCTCCAAGCCGGCCCGAGCTGTGGCTCCGGGCGACGTCCTGACCTTTTCGCAGGCAAACGCCATCCGGGTCGTGCGGATCGTCGCGCTCGGCCTCCGGCGCGGCCCGGCCCCGGAAGCGAGGGCGCTCTACGAGGATCTCTCGCCGCCGGAAGACCAGCCCCGCCAGCCGCCGCTCGCCCGCGGCGGCCCGAGGCCGACGAAAAAAGAACGTCGCAGACTCATCAATTCCCGTCCCGATCCGCTTGAATAGCCCGGCCCGCTCGGCTAGGTGACATCGAAATGTCCATCCGGAGGTCCCCATGACCTATGTCGTCGTCGAAAATTGCATCAAGTGCAAGTATATGGAT
>CAYGKX010000681.1:0-1309 GCA_964350225.1 uncultured Rhodospirillaceae bacterium
GCCTTCTCGCCGATGACCGAGACGTCGACCGGCACCTGACGCCAGCCATAGATGGTGTAGCCCAACTTCAGGATCTCGCTTTCGACGATGCAGCGGCAGGTCTCCTGGGCGCCGTAGTCGGTGCGCGGCAGAAAGACCATGCCGACGGCGAGGCGCCCCGGCAGTACGTCATGGCCCGTGCGGCGGACATGTTCCTTGAAGAAGTCCTGGGGGATCTGGACATGGATGCCCGCGCCGTCCCCGGTCTTGCCGTCGGCGTCGACCGCGCCCCGGTGCCAGACGGCCTTCAGGGCGTTGATGCCGCCCTCGACCACGTCGCGGCGCGGCGTGCCGTCGATCGACACGACCATGCCGACGCCGCAGGAGCCGTGCTCGGTCTCCGGGTCGTACATCCCCTCTTCGGCGAGGCGCCGGCTCTCCTCGAGCCACTGGGTCGCGAAATCCTTGCTCATTCTGCTGTCTCCTCACCGCTCATGAACTGGGCGATGGCTTCCTCGCCTGTCAGCCTCGGCTGCTTGTCGGCGAACTCGTAGAAGGCCGGCTTCTCGTCGACGAAGATGTGGCTCTCGACGCCGGTGAAGCGGCTTGGGTCGTCCAGGGCGCCGGCCGAGGGGATCAGGATGTTACCCTCGATCAGGCGATAAAAGAGTGTGCTGCCGCAGGTCGCGCAAAACCCCCGCTCGGCCCACTCGGAACTGCGGTACCAGGTGACGGAGGCTTCGTTCTCGATCGTCACGCCGCCCCGCGGATGCACGGCCATCATCGGCCCGGTCGTCCAGCGGCGGCAAATGGCGCAATGGCAAACCGAAACCTCGGCGGGCACGTCGACCGCCGAAAAGCGCACGGCGCCGCACAGGCACTTGCCGGTCACTGTCTCGCTCATGCTTCTCGCTCCTGTCACGCCGCCGGTCTTGCGCCGGGCCGGTTGTCGCTTGTTCCGTCTTCCCATCCTTCCAGACGCGCTCCGCGCTCCTCAGGATGGATGCATTATCTAGAATTCCAGCTTTTCATCCTGAGGCGGGCGCGTCCGCGCCCGTCTCGAAGGATGAATGCCACCCGCCGCTCTACGCCGCGACCTGGGCGCTGGCCTCCGCCCCCGCGGCCTTCGCCTGAAGGTAACCGTGCATCGCCGCCGCCGCGTCGCGGCCGTCCTTGATCGCCCAGACGACGAGCGAGGCGCCGCGCACGATGTCGCCGGCGGCGAACACCCCGTCGAGACTGGTTTGCAGGCTGCGGTAGTCGGCTTTCACGGTGCCCCAGCGGGTGACGCCCAAATCCGGCGCCTTGAAAAGCGCCGGCAGGTCCTCGG
>CAYGKX010000681.1:1319-1715 GCA_964350225.1 uncultured Rhodospirillaceae bacterium
GTCCCCCAGTTGGTGACCTCCAGGTCCTCGCAGTCGAACAGGGTCGGCAGCGGGTCGGGCTCGAAGCCCAGCGCCTTGATGACGATGTCGGCCGGCATCTGGAAGGTGGAATTCTCCACCGGCTGCGGGGCGGAACGGCCGGTCGCGTCGCGCGCGCCCAGGCGCATCCGGTGGGCCCGGACGGTGCGGACCAGGTCGTCGCCGTCGAACGCCTCGGGCGCGGCCAGCCAGACGAAGTCGACACCCTCTTCCTCGGCGTTCATCACCTCGCGCATCGAGCCGGGCATGTTCTCCCGGTCGCGGCGATACAGGCATTTGACCGAGGTTGCGCCCTGTCGAACAGCCGTTCGAACGCAGTCCATCGCCGTATCGCCGCCGCCGAGCACCACGACCCGT
>CAYGKX010000682.1:0-1707 GCA_964350225.1 uncultured Rhodospirillaceae bacterium
GCATGCAGTTCCCGGTAGGTCAGGGCCGAGGATTCGGACGGGTCGTCGCCTTCCCACAGGATCGCGACCTGGTCGCCGCGCGTCTCCAGATGCCGGTCGAGACAGTTGTAGGCGGCATTCAGCACGCCGTCCTCGAACCATTTGATCGAGACGTTATGCGGGTCGTAGGAGGTGTTCTTGATCTTGGTCGGTGGCGTGAACCAGTCGAGCCGCTTGGCCTGCTCCGCCCAGAAGGCGTCCGGCTCGCGGATCGACCGTTCGTACATCTCGAGATACTTGTCGTTGTCGATCCAGGCGCGCGAAGCCCATTCGTCGGGCACCGGATACACGTTCGACATCAGCTTTCCTCCCGTTTCCGTCTTGCCCCCGGCACGGCTTTCGCCCCGGGGACCCCGCTTTTCCCGGACTGTAGGAGGGCACCCGGATCAAGGCAAGGGCAGGGAAGTCGCAGGTCTGTTGCGAAACATGAAGCCTCGTCGAGACGCCACGCCGGACTTCATCCGGCGTCTTTTCGGAGCACCCGGGGCTCCTCCGGAAGACCCGGGTTGCCCGCAGCGCTTCATGCTCGGTCGCGCGATGTCGGGCTCTACTCCGGCTGCCTCGGGAAGTCCTGCAGGGTCTTCCGCATGCCGTCGTCCGGGCCCGGGAAGGTGAGGTCGGACAGCATGTAGCCGGCGAGCAGCTCGGCCAGGGCCTGGAGGCTCTCGATATGGGTGCGCTCGTAGCCGTGGGAGGCGTCGAGGGCAAAGCAGACGAGGGCCGTTCTCAGGTCGTTGCCGGCGGTGATCGCCGTCGCCGCGTCCGACCGGTAATAGCGGAAAACGTCCCTCGAATAGGGGATCTTGTTGTCCTGGCAGAGACCGATCAGCTTCCGCACCAGGTGATAGTCGAAGGGGCCGGTCTGGTCCTGGATGGCGATGGTCACGCCATATTCCGCCGTGTTCTGGCCGGGTGCGATGGTGCCGTTGTCGACCGCGACGATCTCCGCCACGTCCTCCTGCAGGGTGCCGGGGACGCCGAGGCCCACTTCCTCCGCGATCGTGAAGATCAGGTGGCAGGCGACGGGCAGAACGAGGCCCGCGTCGACGATGGCCTTGGCCGCGGCCAGCATGCAGGCGACACCCGCCTTGTCGTCGAGATGGCGCGAGACGATGAAGCCACTCTCGCTTTCCTCCGGCACCGGGTCGATCGAAACGAAGTCCCCGACGTTGAAGCCGAGGGCGACCAGGTCCTCGAACCGGTTGCATTTCTCGTCGATGCGAATCTCCAGGTTTTCCCAGGTCACCGGCTGGCTGTCGACTTCCTCGTTATAGGTATGGCCCGACGCCTTCAGGGGCAGGATCGTGCCGCGGGTCGCGCCGTCGTCCGTGTAGATGGTGCAGCGCGCGCCCTCGGCGAAGCGCGGCGACCAGTGGCCGATGGGTGCGACCGTAAGGCGGCCGTTGTCCTTCAGCCGCTTGATCATGGCGCCGAGGGTGTCGACATGGCCGACGATCGCCCGGTCGGGACTGGTCCGCAGACCCGGCATGTTGGCCCGGATGGCGCCGCGGCGGGTCAGCTCCATCTCGATGCCCATATCCTGCAACATACCGGACACATGGCGGACGATCGTGTCCGTGTAGCCGGTCGGGCTGGGGATCTCCAGCAGCTCGATCAGGGTCTTTCTCAGATAGGCCAGGTCGATGGCCGGCCGGCCGGCCGGGCCGG
>CAYGKX010000683.1:0-1669 GCA_964350225.1 uncultured Rhodospirillaceae bacterium
CCTCCGCGCGTTTCAGCGGCGCCGCCCGGCCCAGGCCGTCATAGACTAGGTGGACGTAATAGTTCTCCTTCGCCCCCGTCGTCCGCTCGCTGTAGAGCGTCCCGGCGAGGGGGCGGGCGCCATAGCGTTCGTAGAAGGCAAAGCGCTTCTTCTTGATGGGCAGCCATTGCGGATCGTCGACCTTGTCCGCATCGTCCGCCGGCACATCGAGATAGAGGCCGCGCGCCTTCTTGGCGACCAGTTCCTCCCGCACCGCCTCGTAGAGTGCGCCGCCGATGCCCCGCGCCGGCCGGGCCGGGTCGCTCGCGATCCATTCCAGGTACCCGATCCGGACGTCCGGGTAGTAATGGACGAAGGCGAAGCCCAGGACGTGCCGGCGGGCGTCCTCCGCGACCAGCAGGATATATTCGGTCGTCTCCGTGGCGGGGAGCGCCAGCCGGGCGGCGATGGCGTCCCGCGCCGCGTTCCCCTCGTCGAAGGCCGCATCGAAAACGCGCTCCACCTCCGCGATGGTCGGGCGCGGCCCGTCGCGATCGGGGCGGTAGAGTCTGCGGATGCGGATCATCGGCCGGCATCATATTCCGGCCGGTGGGTCTCCGGGAAGCGGCTGTAATCAGCCCGCCGCGTCGGGCGGCGGTGCCGCGGGTTCCCACAGTTCGACCCGCGTGCCTTCCGGATCGGTCAGCCAGGCGAAGCGGCCGATCCGGTCCTCCTCGATGGGGTCGCTCACGGTCTCGCCGGCGTCGCGCAGCTTCGCGATCATGCCGTCCAGGTCGGCGACGGAGAGGTTGAGCATGAAGCGCTCGGTCGCGTCCGCCAGGTAGGTCGTGTCACTGTCGAAGACGGCGAAGACCGTCACCGGCGGGGCGCCGGGGGCCGCGGTCGGCAGTGCGATGGATCCGTGGCCGTCGAACTCGATGCCCAGCCGTTCGCCATACCAGCGGCGCAGTGCCGCGTGATCGCGCGCCCGGATGAATACTCCGCCCACCCCGGTCACGCGCGGGCCGTCTCCCGTTTCGCCGTTCATGCCTTACCTCCCTGTCATGTGGCGCGTCGTATCGCGCGCCATCCGATATCCCGCCGGCAGAAGCCGCCGGGCCAGTCGATCGCGTCGACCGCCTGGTAGGCGGCCTTCTGGGCCGCCTCGATCGTGTCGCCCGTCGCCGTCACTCCCAGGACCCGTCCACCGGTGGCGAGCAGGCGGCCCGTGTCGTCGCGGGCCGTCCCGGCATGGAAGATATGGACGTTGTCCATCGCTCCCGCGGCCTCGACATTCCCGATCACGCTGTTCTTCTCGTAGCTGCCGGGATAGCCCTTCGACGCCATGACGACGCAGAGGGCGACATCCTCGTACCAGCGCAGGTCGAAATCCTTGAGTTCCCCGTCGCAGGCGGCGATCAGGCAGGGCAACAGGTCGGACATCAGCCGGACCATCAGCGGCTGGCACTCCGGGTCGCCAAAGCGGACGTTGTATTCCAGGACCTTGGGGCCGTCCTTGGTGACCATCAGGCCGGCATAGAGGACGCCGGTGAAGGGAACGCCCTCCGCCGCCATCGCCGCGACCGTCGGCGCGACGATGGTCTCGATCACCTCCTGCTCCAGGGCGGCGGTCATCACCGGGGCCGGGGAATAGGCGCCCATGCCGCCGGTATTGGGTCCGGTATCGCCG
>CAYGKX010000684.1:0-1666 GCA_964350225.1 uncultured Rhodospirillaceae bacterium
CAACGTCGGCAATCGAGGCGAAACCGCGATCCGTAGCGTCGATCCGGTCGGTGCCAGCCGGGAAGTCACGGATCGGATGACATCGTCATTGATATCGACCGAGTGCTGCCCGACGAGGAATGGCTCGCCGTCCGTCGCGATCTCCTTTTGAAATGGTTGCGAAATCTGCTGGCCCGACACTGAGGAAAGAACGTCACTCAGCCCGGCGACCGGGCGGCGACCGCAATCAGTTCGATCTTGTTCTCCCCGGCGAAAGTCACCTGGACGCAGGACCGCATCGGCCAGCCCTGGGGGTCGTCGCCGATCCATTCGGCCCACATGCGGTCGAACTCCGCCTTGCGCCCGATGTCGTAGAGATAGACCTGGACATTCAGCAGCCGGTCCCGGGCGCTGCCGACCTGGGCCAGCCCGCGATCGAGCGCCTCGAAGGCCCGCGCCGCCTGGGCTTCGAACGGCAATGAGAAATCGTCGGACATGCCGAGGACCCAGGCGATGTCGCGAAAGGCGGATCCCCAATGTCGGGTCGGAACATTGCCCGGAATGCGTTCGATCTCGTCGGTCATGTCGCCTCTCTCCTGATGTCGGTCGCGCGTGAAGCCGCGCGATGTGGCGGACCATAGCAAAGCGCGGCGAGCGGTCGGGAAGCGAATTGCGACACCACCTTTACTGTCGGACACGTACGGTTGAACGCGGGCGGTTTGCATCGCCCTTTCGACGCGATAGCGTTGGCCTGAACAGTGGGGAGCCGAGAGATGCCGAAGACGGATCGCAGCGGGTGGGCCACCGGCCCCGTCGACAACAGCGAGGACCTCGACAAGCGGGCCGAACGCTACCGAGCGCTTCTGGGGGTCGACGACCTCGACGCGCTGACCGACCAGCTCCTCTCGCTCAGGAAGGCGCGCCGGAAGGAAGATCCCCTGCCCCGGCGGACCTACGACCTCGGCGGCCCGCTCCCGGAGGCGGGCATGGAGATCGCCCCCCTGGATGCGTCGGAAGAGGTCTCCATCTCCCGCGGGCGCCGGCCGAAGAACGCCATTCCCTCCTGGGGACTGACCGGCCGTTACGTGCGTGTCTCGGCGCCGGAGCCCTTCGGCTTCGCCCGTCTCCGATTCGCGCTGCCGAAGGGCCGGCTCAAGCGCCTCTATCCGGGCACGATCGTCGCAGCACGCTGGGATGCCTATCTCGGGCGCTTCCGGCTCATCCCGGCCTCGGGCTACAGCGAGAGCGGCGAGTATGTGTATGCGCAGGTGACGCGCCCCGGCACCTTCACCGCCATCGGCTTGCCCCGCGACCCGCGCCTCCTGTCCGCCCTGCGCCTTCTGTCCAGCCTGTCGCCCTGGGCGGAAGCGGCGACGCTCGCGGACATGCCCATCCTCCAGCCGATGGTCGACGCGCTCTTGGACCAGCCGCTCCCGGACCACCTCGCGACCGACCCGGACCTTCTCGAGACCTTCGGCTACCGCCGGGCGGACTTCCCCGCCGATATGGCGAAGAGCGGCCTCGGCGGCGCCCCGCTCGACGAGATCGTCGACAAGCTTCCCGAACTCGACCTCCTCGACGCCCTCGCCAAACCCGCCCGCACGATCAAGCCCATCCCCGACCTCCGCCTGCCCGAGGAATGGCCGATGCCGATGGGCCGCTGGGAGAGCCTGGGGCCGGAAACGGT
>CAYGKX010000685.1:0-706 GCA_964350225.1 uncultured Rhodospirillaceae bacterium
CCCGCAGACCGAGCATTTCCCGCCGACAAAGCCCGTGACCATTTCCCGGTTCCGGTAGAGGGCGGAGGGCGGCGTCTTGATCTGGAACTCGGCCCGGATCCCGTGGTCTCGCTCGACCAGCCCGTTGAAGGCGAGGAAGCGGTTGTAGTTGCCTTCTTCCCGCCCGGCTTCGAGGGAGCCCGAAACGCCGCGACGAGGGGTGATCTCGCCGATCCTGTCCGTCGCGCGGAAGAGGAGTGCGTCGCAGCCCTGTCCCCAGCCGAGGACCAGGATGAGATCGCCCGGCTTGGCGCTCTCGAGCGCATGAGCCAGGAGGACGAGGGCGTGGGCGGTGCCGCTTTCGCCCATCCGGTCCGACAGGGTGTCGGCAATGGCTTCGGGCGGGATGCCGACCCGCTGGGCAATCTTCTCCGGCACGCCGCGCATCGCGGACGGCATCACGAATGTTGCGATGTCCTCCGCGGCCACCCCGGCCGTGTCGAGAACGCTCTGCACGGCCGGCGGCACGATCTTGAAGAAGCCCTCGTCGCGGATCCAGCGCTCCTCCCACGTGTAGTCGTAGCGGGCATCCTGGCCGCGATAATGGTCCATGAAATCGGTCGCGACCTGTTCGGCCGCAACGAGCTCCGCGATCAGGTTGCTGTGCCCGACGAGCAGCGCCGCGGCACCGTCGCCGAACTGAAGCTCCTCCGCCCCGGCCGCCTTC
>CAYGKX010000685.1:716-1666 GCA_964350225.1 uncultured Rhodospirillaceae bacterium
GAGGAAGAGCGTCGTGCCGCCCTGCCCCGCCGCCTTGAGTGCATTCAAGAGGCCCGTCGTCCCGGCGCGCTGGGAGGCAGCGACGTCCATCGTCGCGATCTGAGAGGGCAGGTTCAGGGCCGCCGCGGCGATCGCCGCATTCTGCCGGTCGTCGAAGGGGAAACTGGTCGACGCCATGTGGACGGCGGCCAGATCGTCCGGCCTCGTGCCGTTCAGGCAGTCGCGTGCCGCCTCGACCGCCATGGTCAGGGCGTCCTCGTCCCAGTTGCACATCGACCGGTGGCCCTTCGCGAGCCCCTTGAGCGCGGGATTGAACCAGCCGTTCGCCTCGACCGCCGCCGCGCGCGACAGGCGCAGGCGCGGGATGTAGCCGCCATAGGCGACGAGGCCGACTGTTGGGTGGGATATGTCCTCGGGCATTCGCTTCCTCGTTCGGCACCGGTTTCTGTCCCGACCTTATCGCGTCGGGAGGCCGCCTTCGCAACGGCGCAATTAATTGACCGGTCGTCCGGTTTATAATACGCTTCGACCCGGTTCGCAAGATCGAACCGCACGCAACCGGGCAGGACAGGCCCGGAAACACACGAACGGGAAACGCAGGAAGATGCCGAACAGGATCAAGGCCGACGCGGTCGTCGTCGGCGCCGGCGCGGGCGGCCTCTCCGCCGCCGCACGGCTTGCCCATGCGGGCCTCAAACCCATCGTCGTCGAACGCCTCGACCGGCTCGGCGGCCGCGCCTCGACGGAGGAGATCGACGGGCACAAGGTAAATGTCGGCGCGATCGCGCTGGAGCTGGGAGGCGTCTTCGAGGAGACCTTCGAGCTCGTCGGCGCCCCGCTCGATGTCCGGGAGCCGAGCCCGGCCAGCGCCTTCTACCTGAACCGCAAGGTGGTCGACGTCTCGAAGGGCGGCTGGGCGTTCCTGTTGAACCAAATCACGAAGCAGGCCT
>CAYGKX010000686.1:0-1664 GCA_964350225.1 uncultured Rhodospirillaceae bacterium
CTTGAGCCGCGCTTCCGGCTGAACGACCTCGTCGACCCAGCGAACCGTCTTCAGCGCCAGCGGGCAACGGACGATCGCGTGGCGGGAAAAGGCGACATTGCGCAGCCCGGTGACCTTGACCGCATTGGTATAGCCGCAGCCCGCCTTTGTTTCCTTGTCCGGGAGCACCTCGAACTGAACCCCGGCCCGGCGCAGGCGCAGAATGCAGGCCTGCCCGGGGGCGACCTTTTCGAGAATCTCGACCCGGTCGATCTTCGGCAGGACCGGTTTGAGCGATGCCACCTGGCCCGTCTTTTCGACGCACCCGGCGAGGGCCGCAACGGCACTTGCCACAACGACCAGGCGCAAAACGGTTTTCGCGCCGACAGTGAGTTTCAACAACGGACTGGTCAGACCCCTGGTTCGATCGGTCGGTTCTTGTCGTTCTCGGTTTCCGGCCTGAAGCGCGAAAACCAAACGGGCGGTGTTGCCCCGCCCATGACCGCGACATGCCATGAACCATTCATCAGGTCAAGTTGGGTGGACGAGCATTCCCCCGGCATCGAAACCATCGGTAGCGGTCGCACGGAGGCTACGGTCTGATTTCGATCGGTGTCCCATTGGGCACGGCATTCCAGATTTCGCGGATTTCCTCGCTTGTGACCGCAATGCAGCCCAGGGTCCAGTCGCGCAGGACGTGGGCGGCACCCACCTTGGACCATGCCGGCGGCAGCCCGTGGATGAAGATGGCGCCGCCGGGACTGACCCCGCGCTTCCGGGCTGCCAACCGATCGGCCCTGTTCGGGTAACTGATATGCAGGGACAGGGTGAAGCGGCTCTTCGGATTGCGCCAGTCGATCGCATAGGTGCCTTCCGGCGTCTTGCCGTCGCCTTCCTGGCGCTTGTGACCCTTCGGCGCGAAGCCGAGGGCGATGCGATAGCGGCGCACCACCCTGCCCTTGTAGACCAGCCGCATCTCCCGCTTGTGCTTGATGACGACGATCCTGTCGGCCTTGAAAGGTCCCCCGTGCACCGCCCCCGATGGCACCGCCAGGGAAAAGGCGGCCGCAAGAGCCAGTCCGGCCAGAACGTGTCGGCGATGCAGCATGTCCCATGCCTATCCGGGCATTGGGGCGTCCTTGTGGCCGGATCTAGGCGCCCTCGTCTTCCAGCACGACCATCAGCTCTCGCCACTCCCGGGCGGAGAGACCGCTGTCGGCCTGGTCGACCTTCTGCCCCGCGAGCATGCGGCGGACGACGGCGAGCCCCTTGGCGGAGAGGTGGACACCGCCCGTGCGGTACTGGGTGAAGGCGGCGTAGGGCGCCGGCACCCACCGCTTCACCGTCTCCAGCATCGCATCGGCATAGACCCGGATCTCGTACTGCGCATGCGGGTCGGCGCGGAGGGAGAGGAAGTGCAGGAGGTTGTGCAGGTCCGTCTTCCAGTACCACTGGGTATAGATGTTGAGCGGCAGGTTCATCCGGGCGAGCTCGCGCGCCAGGCCCTGACGGTCGGGGTCGATGACCGTGCCGTCCTCCCGGACGTTCAGCATCGTCTCGTAGTCGTCATAGGCGCGCGCCGCGTCTTCCTTCAGGAGGCGCAAGACCTCCTCCGCCTCCTCGCCCTGCAGGATGTCGCCGCGGCCCTGCCGGTTGGACACCGACTGGGCGGCGAGCTGTTCCGG
>CAYGKX010000687.1:0-1661 GCA_964350225.1 uncultured Rhodospirillaceae bacterium
GATCGGCTTGTCCGGCACAAGCGGCAGGTCGGTCGTGACGATCGCCGTCTTGTGGCGCGGCCCGATGAAGGGGTTGAGCACGAGCTCGCCGATCCGGCTCATCTCCCCCAGGCCGGCCAGCAGCATGAGCGGTATCTGCACCACGTCACCGTCGGCGTTGGAGTGGGCCTGAGCCGGGTAGCCGAGGCGGCGGATATAATCGGCGACGATGTTGGCGCAGGTCGATCCGTTCAGATAGGCGCGATAGCTCTGCGCGCCCGAAATCCAGTCGTCGCCCGAAGACGCCTCGAACGTGTCCCAGCCCTGGTCGATCACCACGACGATGGCGTATTTATGCTTCGCCTCGACCGGGTTGCCCTTGATGTCATGGGAGTACCAGGCCCATTCCGGCATCTCGCAGATGCCGACCATGTCGGCATCCATGAAGTAGGCGAGCGATTTGATGTGTTCGGTGAGCGCCTGCGGGTCGTTGGGGATCGGCGCCTTCTCCGGCGCAGGGTCGCCTTTGTGGATCGGCACCTGCGCCCAGTGGAGATGGCCGATCGCGGCATTCAACGGATGCTTTGTGACGAAGCGGCGGATTTCGGTCTTCGGCTTGGGCCCGAGATCGCCGAAGAACGCGCGGACAAAGCCGTCGGCACGCTTCGGTACGCGGCGGATCTTGTCGGTGATCAGCGTCGTCGGCTTGTCGACCCGCTTGATCTTTTCCATCGGATAGTGACCGAGATGCATCGGCCGCTTCTTGCGCGAGAATATCCGCATCGTGAGGCTCCGGTTCCAAGAGCAGATATAATATCAAATGATATTAATTTACCCAAGGGGTGGCGTACGCGGCCGGAACGAGACCGCACCCGCGAAGCGACCGGCCCTGCGACGGTGTCGAAGGCCCTTATCCCAGTTCCCGCGCCCGCCTCGCGAGCCTGGCCAGTGCCGCGCGCAGGGTGCGCCTTTCTACTTCCGACAGCGGCGCGAGCAGTTCCTGATAGCGCGCCGTCGCCCGGGGTTCGATCTTCGCGTAGAGCGCGCGGCCCGCATCGGTCAGGGTCAAGGTCTGGCGGCGCTTGTCCGCGGGGTCCGGCAGGCGCCGGACCAGATCTCGCTCCGCCAGCCGGCCGACGGCCCGGCTTATCGACATCTTGTCCATGCCCCAGTCGGCGGCAATCGCCGTAGAGCCGTCGCGGCGGCCGTCGGCAAGCGACAGCATGACGCGCCAGTCGGGAATGGCGAGCCCGAAGGGCGCAACCACGTCCGTGTCGAAGGCCCGGCCGATCAGGTTCGAGGCGACATGAACAAGCGCGAGCAGGTTGGCCGGCGCATCGTCTTCCGTCCTGATGTCGAGCGTCTCGTGGCTGCGGTCTTCCATCCGACCTCCATACCGGCGCCGGGCGCACGGAGGCAAGCCGGATCGGTCGTGGGCGGGACACAAAGACGCCCGCCCCGCGGCAGGTGACAATTGGCCGACCATGGGCTACATCGTGAAAATCATGGATACAATCGCAGCTCACCGCGACCGTCGCGACCCCGCCGCCGATCACCCCGCTTATGCGATCTTCGAGGCACCGGAACAGACGGTCCCCTTCGTCTTCGCCTCGCCGCACAGCGGGATCGATTATCCGCCGGAATTCGTCGCGGCCGCCCGCCTCGATCCCGTGTCGTTGCCC
>CAYGKX010000688.1:0-1641 GCA_964350225.1 uncultured Rhodospirillaceae bacterium
CTTTTCCTGAAGACTAGAAACCCGGACGGCGAGCCGCCTTGAGATGGGTCAAGCGCGAGGCTGCCATGCCAGGATTGCGGTTTCGCGACGGCCATCGTGCCCGCCCGGCGGAACCCGTCCCGCCAGGCATTGACCTCGGCGCGGCCCCGGGCCACATATGCGGGGCCATGACCCACCCGACCGCCTCTTCATCAGACGGCCAGGCCTCCCTTCACGGCACGACGATCCTCTCCATCCGCAAGGATGGCAAGGTCGTGATCGCCGGGGACGGCCAGGTCACCTTCGGCAACACGATCCTCAAGGCCAATGCGCGCAAGGTTCGCCGCATCGGCAAAGGGGACGTGATCGCCGGGTTCGCCGGCGCGACCGCCGATGCCTTCGCGCTCTTCGAGCGGCTGGAGGCGAAGCTGGAACAGCATCCCGGCCAATTGACCCGCGCCTGCGTCGAAATGGCGAAGGACTGGCGGACCGACCGCTATCTCCGCCGGTTGGAGGCCATGATGGCCGTCGCCGACAAGGATGTCTCGCTGGTCCTGACCGGGACGGGCGACGTGCTGGAGCCGGAGGATTCCCTGATCGGCATCGGCTCCGGCGGCGCTTTCGCGCTCGCCGCGGCCCGCGGGCTGGTCGCGGAGACCGGCCTCTCCGCGGAGGAGATCGCGCGGAAGGCGATGAAGATCGCCGCGGACATCTGCATCTATACGAACGAAAGCCTGACCGTCGAGAGCCTCTGACCCAGATGAGCCCCTACAAGCCCCCCGCCTTCAGCCCCCGTGAAATCGTCTCCGAACTGGACCGCTTCATCGTCGGGCAGAACGACGCCAAGCGCGCCGTCGCCATCGCCCTGCGCAACCGCTGGCGCCGCCAGCAGCTCGACGACGCGATGAAGGACGAGGTCCTGCCGAAGAATATCCTGATGATCGGGCCGACAGGCTGCGGCAAGACGGAGATCGCCCGTCGCCTGGCGAAGCTCGCGAACGCGCCCTTCCTGAAGGTCGAGGCGACGAAGTTCACCGAGGTCGGGTATGTCGGCCGGGACGTGGAATCGATCGTCCGCGACCTGATCGAAATCGCGATCTCCATGACCCGCGAACGGATGCGGGAGAATGTGAAGTCCCGCGCCGAAGTGGCGGCCGAGGAGCGGGTGCTCGACGCCCTGGTCGGCGACAGCGCCAAGCCGGAGACGCGGGAAAGCTTCCGGAAGAAACTCCGCGCGGGCGAGCTCGACGACAAGGAGATCGAGCTGGAAGTCCGCGAGACCGGCTCCTCCAGCCTTCCGACCTTCGACATCCCCGGCATGCCGGGCGCCCAGATGGGCATGCTCAATCTCAACGACATCTTCGGCAAGGCCTTCGGCGGCGCGACCAAGCCGCGCCGGATGTCGGTCGCGGAGAGCTACGAGGTCCTGATCGCGGAGGAGAGCGACAAGCTCCTCGACGAGGACCAGGTGACCTCCGAGGCGATCGAACTGGTGGAGCAGAACGGCATCGTCTTCATCGACGAGGTCGACAAGATCACCGGCCGGTCGGAACGCATGTCGGGCGCGGACGTCAGCCGTGAGGGCGTGCAGCGCGACCTCCTGCCGCTGATCGAGGGCACGACCGTCGCGACCAAGCACGGCACGGTCAAGACCGACTACAT
>CAYGKX010000689.1:0-1639 GCA_964350225.1 uncultured Rhodospirillaceae bacterium
TCGGACGGATGCGACAACTCGCCGTTATGCAGCAGCAGGCGCTTGGCTGCCCGGCCGTCATAGCCCTCGAAGAAGTAGCGGATCTTGCCGCCCTGCAGTGTTCCGTTGATTTGCGTGTTCATGGCTACGCTCCTCTCGCTTGTACGAGAGATACCCGCCGAACGCCCCTTTGGATGCGTGGTGCGCTCAGCTTTCGCGGGGGAAAACCAATGCTTCCCGTCCAGCATAACGCGCGGCGGGGCCGGCGGTTTCCTCGACGCGGATCGCTTCGTTCCATTTCGCCATGCGCTCGGAGCGGGCGAAGGAGCCGACCTTGAGCTGTCCGGCGCTCCAGCCAACCGACAGATGGACGATCGAGACGTCCTCCGTCTCGCCGGACCGCGCGGAGACGATGGTCGCCCAGCCGGCGTCGCGCGCGGCGTCGAAGGCTGCACGGGTTTCCGTCAGGGTCCCGGCCTGGTTCGGCTTGACGAGAAGGGCGGAGCAGGCGCCGGTCTTCCGGGCGGCTGCCACCCGGTCCGCATTGGTGACAAGCAGGTCGTCGCCGATCACCTGAACCCGGCCCGCGACGGCTTCGGCGAAGGCGGCGGCACCGTCCAGGTCGTCCTCGGCGACCGGGTCCTCGACGCTTGCGATCGGATAGGCGTCGCACCAGCCGACGAGCATCTCGACGAAGGCGTCGCGCTCCAGCACGCGGTCCTCGAGCGCCAGACGATAGCGGCCGTCCTCGAGAAGCTGGGTCGCGGCGATGTCGAGGGAAATCGCCATGTCGCGGCCGGGCGTCAGGCCGGCATCCTCGATGGCTGCGACGGTTTCCGCCAGCGCCTCCTCGTTCGCCTGGAAGGCCGGCCACCAGCCGCCTTCGTCGGCGACCCCCTGCATCCGGCCGGTCTTCGCCATGCGGGCGCCGGCGGCGCGATAGACCTCGGCGGTCCAGGCCATCGCCTCGGCGAAGTTCGGCGCGCCGACGGGCATCACCATGACGTCCTGCATGTCGATGCGCGCGTTGGCATGGGCGCCGCCGCCGAAGATCTGGATTTCCGGCAGGGGCATCAGCACCGGGCCGCTCGCATTCTCCAGATTGCGGAGATGGAGCCAGAGCGGCAGGTCGCGGGCGGCGGCGGCGGCATGGGAGACGGCGAGCGAGACGGCGATGGTCGCGTTGCCGCCCAGATGGGCCTTCCCCGCCGTGCCGTCCAGCGACAGCATGGTCTCGTCGATGGCGCGCTGCTCGCTCGCGTCCATGCCGACGATGGCCGGGCCGATGATCTCGTTGATCGCGCCCACCGCGCCCTGCACGTCCCAGCCGCCCAGCCGGTTGCCGCCATCGCGCTTGTCCAGCGCCTCGCCGGACCCGGTCGAGGCACCGGCGGGCGCGATGGCACGGGCGGCGGCGCCCCCGGCGGTCAGGATTTCGGCTTCGACGGTCGGGCGGCCGCGCGAGTCCCACACGCGGCGGCCGCGCACGGCGGCGATACGGTCTTCTGTCATGTCTACCGGTCGGCTGTTTCGAGTTCTTGGCTGAGTTCCTGGGCCCAGGCGGCGCGCACAGCGGCCAGACGGGCGGGCGGGTCGGCGACGAGGGGGCGGGCGACCCGGCGGACCCGGTCCCGCTCCGCGTCCCGGGTGACATACTCCA
>CAYGKX010000690.1:0-1634 GCA_964350225.1 uncultured Rhodospirillaceae bacterium
AGCCGCAGCTCTCGCCCCCATGCACCTCCGGATGGTTGAGCCATTGCGGGTCGTAGTATTTCTCGACCGACGCCGCGGACTGGAGGCCGACCAGCGCCCGGTAGCGCTCCGGATGGTCGAGGGCAAGGTGGAGGACGATGCGTCCGCCGATGGAGCAACCCATGACGACCGGCCGGTCGAGGTCCAGAGCGGCGATCACGTCCTCGATCATGCCGGTATAGTCCTCGGTCGTGAGCTGATAGTCCTCTTCCTGCCAGCCGTCGGGCGGCGACGACTTGCCGTGCCAGGGCATGTCGAAAGCAATAACCCGGTAGCGCGACAGGACCTCCGGGTCGTTGAGGACGGCGCGGAACTGGCGCCCGTCCGAGCCGGCGGTATGGAGGCAGAGCAGCGGGATCCCCTCGCCGGCCTCCTCGAAATAAAGGCGGTGCGGACGGCCGTTGACGTCCATGTGGATATAGCGTCCGACGACCGGTTCCAGGCGGGCGCTCATCGGACGGTCTCCGCGAGCCGGCGGGGCGCGGCGAGGACAAGCTTGTAGTAGAGAAGGTTCGCCATGAAGGCGCGGATATCGCCCTCGAAGGCGATCTCCGCCTTGCGCAGAAGCGCGAAGATATCGTGATAGCCGGGGTCCGGCACCGGCTGCCAGAAACGCTCCCAGATGTCGCGATTCGCGCGGATGGCAAAGCGCCAGCTCCGCATCACGAAGGGGCCCGCCTCGACCTTCTTCACGGCCCCCTCGGCAACCGTGACGAGATATTGCGTGTCGCCGACTGCGACCAAGAAGGTCTCGTTCACGAACCGCCCGCGATGCACCAGCCGCGGCTGCCCGTTCACCAGTTCCGGCAGCTTCTCGATCATGCCCGTTCCTCCCGGTTGTTGGGAGAGTGTCGCAAGGCGGGCGTGGGGGGGACAAGGGGGTTGGCTGAACCCAGAGCGGAGTGCGTCCTCCCATCCTTCGAGACGGGCGCTAACGCGCCCTCCTCAGGATGAAGGTATCGGTTCTTGGATTGGCAAAGACCTTCATCCTGAGGAGCGGCCGAAGGCCGCGTCTCGAAGGATGCGAACCCGGGGCACCTACCGCCGCCACAGCTCCCGCGACGCCAGCCGTGCGCCCTCGGCCAGCGAACGCAGCTTCTCCCATACGACGCTGGGCCAAACGCGCGGCAGGCCGGCCATTGTCGAAAAGCCGCAGTCGGTACCGCCGATCACCCGGTCGCGCCCGACGATCTGTGCGAATCGGAAGAGGCGCTGGGCGACGAGACGCGGGTGTTCGACCCTGTTGCTCGTCGTCTCGATCACGCCGGGGACAAGGATCAGATCGTCCGGCACGTCGAGCGCCGGCCAATCCTCCCACTCGTGGGCGTGCGCCGGATTGGCCGCCTCGAACAGGAGCTGCCGCGGGCGCGCCCGGAAGACGATGTCGGCGACGTCCCGGAACGGCACATCGTGGGTATGCGGGCCGGGGTAGTTGCCCCAGCAGATGTGGAGGCGCATTGCCTCCGGCGGAATGTTGCGGGTCGCATGGTTCAGCGCCTCGACATTCGCGGCCGCCGCGCGGCGGAATCCCGCAAGGTCGTCGCCGGCGAAGGCCATGTGCCGGGCCATCGCTAGGTCGGGGCAATCGATCTGCA
>CAYGKX010000691.1:0-1633 GCA_964350225.1 uncultured Rhodospirillaceae bacterium
GTGCAGTCGCCCCACGGGCGCGGGTGAGTGGGGGTCGATATGCAGATGTCACCCAGGAAGGCGGAGGCCACCTGTTCGCGGATCGAGGGCTGGCCCGCCTTCCAGCCGAAGCGGCCGAGCATCGGCCTGCCGGCTTCGACGCTCCAGACATAGTTCGGCTTGCCGGAGATGCCGTCGCCGTTCCGGTCGTCCGGATCGGCCAGCGCGAGGATGTCCTCTTCGAGGATCGCTTCCAGGAGCCCGACGCCGATCATCTGCGGGGTCAGGCGCGGCGACAGGCGGGCCCTGGGGTGCAGGGGACCGTAGCGAAGGCCGGTCACGCCATAGGTCGGCTGGCGCAGGACGACGACCTGCCCGCCCTTCAGGGTGACGGGCTTGTCGGTGTAGCGCACCGTCGGCTGACCTTCGGCAAAAATGCCCTGGACGGAGAAATTCTGGAGTTGGGTGCCGTATGTCGGCTCCGCGATCACGGCGACCCGGCGGCGTTTCAGAAGGTCGCGATGCGCGGCGGTCTCGGCCGGGATGCTGAGGCGCAGAAAGAACGAGACGGCGGCCTCGCCCGGGCCCGGCAGATGGCCGCGCCCATCCTTCAAATGGCAGCGCTGGCAGGAGCGGGCGTTGAAGAGGGGGCCCAATCCGTCGGACGATTTGGTCGAGGAGGGAGCGGAGACCCAGAGCTTCTTGAAGATGCCGTTGCCGACCTTGAAGTCGAGCTCCTTGTCGAAGCGTATGTTGGCCGATGCCTGGGAAAAGACGTCGGTGGTGACGGAGGCGAAGGTCGTCGTCGCGCCGCCGGGCCGGAGTTCGTAGGCCTCGGGCTTCGAGAAGTCGGTCGCGAGCGCGGTGACCCGGGCGATGCGTACCCGTTCCGCCGCCGTCCGGGTCGGGTCCTTCGCCGGCGCTGGCGCGACGGCGAGCATGAGAGGAATCGCCCCGACGATGGCGGCAAGAGCGAGAAGCAGGGGCAGGCGGCGGTACAACATCGCGGTCCGCGATCTCCAGGTTGACGAGGGGCACGGCGGGCGGCGGCCCCTCTTTCCGCCGCCCGGCGCTGACGTCCCGACGAACGCCTATTCGAAGACCTTGGCCGGGTCGTCCAGGCTGTCCGAGCCTTCGATCTTGATCGGCGTCAGCTTCAGCCTGGCGACGACCTTTTCGATGGTCTTGGTCTGGTCCTTGAGCGCCTCGACCATGGCGTCGACGGTTGCGTTGCCTTCCGCATTATTCTTGACGAGCATCTGGTCATAGGCCTCCGTCGTCTCGGCTCGCTTCTTGAGGGCAGCGGCCTTGTCGAGGGTTGTCGCCAGTTTGGCAGACATCTCCTTGGCGAGCGGCGCGTCCACTTGGCGCACGAGGGCGGCGGGCGACGGGCCGGAGACCACCGACCCGTCGACCCGGCGGTAGGAACCGTTCCAGACGGCGGTCATGCCGACGACGTTGTAATAGTGGGAGTTGTGGGTGTTGTCGGAGAAGCAGTCATGCTCCTCCTCCGGGTCGTGCAGCATGAGGCCGAGCTTCATCCGTTCGCCGGCCAGTTCCCCGTAAGACAGGCTGCCCATACCGGTGAGGATCGCCGACAGGCCCTTGTCGGCGCCGTCGCTGGTCAGGGCCGCGCGGGCGGCTCCGCCTTTCT
>CAYGKX010000692.1:0-1626 GCA_964350225.1 uncultured Rhodospirillaceae bacterium
GGGCATGCCGGTCCAGACCCACGGGGTGGCCGACGAGGCCATCGACGTCATCGTCCGCGCCTACGCCCGGGCGAACGACCGGATCGGCTTCCGGGACCTGAACTGGACCGTGATGCATGTCTTCCTGCCGTCCGACGAGGCGATCGCCAAGATGAAGGAGATCGGCATCCTTGCGACCGTACAGGATCATCCCGTGCTGCTCGGGCACAACAAGCGGCGCTGGTGGGGCGACGAACGGGCCGCCGAAGCGATCCCCATCCGGAAACTGATCGATGCGGGTCTGCTGGTCGGCGGCGGCAGCGACGGGCCGATCGTGCCGGTCGACCCCTTCCTGTCCATGTGGTGGATGGTCACCCGGGGCACCCTCTCCGGTTACGCCCTGGGTCCGGAGCAGGCGATCACGGCCGAGGAAGCGCTCGAGCTCTACACCATCGCCAACGCCCGGATCATGGGCGTCGAGGACGAGCGCGGCTCCATCGAGCCCGGCAAGCTCGCGGACATGACGGTCCTGTCGCAGGATATCCTGGACATCCCGTCCGAGAAGATCCGCGACACGAAGGCGCTCCTCACCATGGTCGGCGGCAAGATCGTCTATCGGGACGGGATCTGACCGCGCGTAATCAGAACAAACGGATCGGCGGCAGGGCCCCGAAGATCAGCGCGACGAGGATGGCCGCCGGGTAATAGGGCCATGTGCCCCGCTCCACCGTGACGCTGCCGTCCTCGCGGACCTGGCGAGACTTGAGGAAGCCGCCCCGCCAGAGCATCGGCCCGACACGGACCGCTTCCGCGGCAAGGAACAGGACGACCACGATGTGACCCGCATCGTAGCCGGCGGCGATTGCGCCCGGCATGCCCACCAGTGCGACAATCATCATGGCGGCAAGCGGTCCGAGAATCACACCGGTCACGAGCATCGCACCGACAAGGATCGCCGATATCAGGGGCGCATTGGCAGGCAACTGGGCGACCAGTTCTTGCATCGTCGTACCCATTCCGCCTATCGCAAGTCCGAAGCTCAGCATGGAATAGGCGAGGACCAGGAGGGCGACATTCGCCGCCCCCATGGCACCGGCGACGAGCCCCCGACCCAACCGGCCCCAGCCGCCTTCCGACAACCCGGCGTGAAGCAGCATCGGCAAGGCGAGGACAACCACCAGCAGCGCGATCGCTTCCAGAGGAGTCGCGAGCCCCATCACCAGCGGCGCGATATAGACCAAGATACCGACCAGGGGCACGAGAATGCGCGCGATCACGACGCCGGCCGCGACCCGCGGCATGTCGTCGCCGCCGAAGAAACGGATGCTGAGGAAAACTCCGAGGTAGGCGGCACACAGGACAACAGCCGGGGGCAACGCCGCCAAGGACGCCGTGCCGATATTCTGCTCGACGACCAGTGCCGCGACGATCAATGTCGCCGCGAGAGGCAGCGGCAGCCCCAGCGCCCCGCCCGCACTCCAGGCATTGCGATCCGGGTCCGCGCCGTCCCTCGACCAGCGTTCGGGGAACGTCTGCACGGTTCCGAGCGACTGGAGCGCCGCTCCCAGCAGCATGACCAGAAAGACGGCCATCATACTGTAGGTGAAGACGTTCTCCGCAGAGGCGGTACCCTGCCGGATCACCGCT
>CAYGKX010000693.1:0-1616 GCA_964350225.1 uncultured Rhodospirillaceae bacterium
GAAGCAGCATCTGGAACTCACGCGCGACATCGCGGCGAAGTTCAACAACGACTACGAGGTCGACTATTTCCCGATGACGGAGCCGCTGATCTTCGGCGCGGCGACGCGCGTGATGAGCCTGCGCGACGGCACCAAGAAGATGTCCAAGTCCGACCCGTCGGACATGTCGCGCATCAACCTGACGGACGGCCCGGACGACATCGCCAACAAGATCCGCAAGGCCAAGACCGACCCCCATCCGATGCCCGACACGCCGCCGGTTAACGAAGAGGAGCGGGCCGAACGGCCGGAAGCCTATAACCTCCTCGGCATCTATGCCGCCCTCGATGGCCGGTCGGTCGAAGAGGTCACGGCGCAGTTTGCCGGCGCCGGCTTCGGCGACTTCAAGAAGGCTCTGACCGACCTTGCGGTTGCGACCCTCGGCCCCATCGGGACGGAGATGCAGCGCCTGATGGCGGAGCCGGCGGAGATCGACGCGATCCTGCGCGACGGCGCCGAACGCGCGAACGCGCTGGCGGAGCCGATCCTGCGCGAAATCTACGACATCGTCGGGCTGCTGCGGCCGTAGCGGCTACGCCGGCGCCCTTGCCCGCGCCGGCGACGTCCTGACGGCGATGACCCCGCCCAGGATGACCAGGACCATGCCCGCCGTCTCGAGCCAGGTCGGCGGGCGGTTCCAGACCGCCCAGTCGAGGAGCGCGCTGAAGACGATCACCGCATAGATCAGCGGTGCGAGCTTGACCGGCGACGCCGCGCGGTAGGCGAAGATTATGAAGACCTGCGAGGCCATCAGAGTGAGCCCGATGCCGAGGAGGTAGACGCAGCCCAGCGTGTCCGGCCCGTGCCAGTTGCTCAGCGCGACAGGCAGCATCAGGATCGACGACAGCCCGAAATAGTAGAAAAGGATGCGGAGGGTCGGCTCCGTCGCGCCCAGCCAGCGCACCGACAGGAGCGCGAGCGCGAGGAAGATCGCGGCCGCCAGCGCCAGGGCATCGCCCAGCCCGACGGCCGTGCCGACCGGGTCGAGCACCATCGCGATGCCAAAGAAGCCCAGGACCACCCCAATCCAGATGTTACGCCCGATGGCCTGACGGCTGACCAGCCAGGCGATCATCGGCAGGAAGATCGGCGCGGAATAGGTCAGGAGGACGGCGTTGGTCAGCGGCACCAGCCCCAGGGCGAAGAAAAGCGCGAGCCAGGCTGCCGTCCCGGTCAGCGCCCGGAAGACGTGCATTCCGACCCGGCGCGTCTTCAGCGACGCCCAGCCGCCGCGCAGCGCGACCGGCGCGACCAGAAGGAAACAGATGACGTTCTGGACGAAGACGGTCACTTCGACCGAGGCATGGGCGCCGGCCGCCTTGGCCAGCGCGCTCATCACGGCAAGGCTGCCGAAGGATACGAGCGCCAGCGCGACCCCCTGGACAAGCCTGTCGCCGCCCGCGCCCGCATAACCCCCTGCCTGGCCTTCCCTCATGTCTTCCCTCCCCTCGTCCGGCCTCGCGTATGGCATCCCGTCTCGCGTCCTGTCCTGCGGCCCCTGCATACGGCCCGGAAACCCTCGCCGCTTGGCAGGGCAGGCTTCGGAGACTAGGCTGGCGACTTCTCCAGTGGCGCCG
>CAYGKX010000694.1:0-1599 GCA_964350225.1 uncultured Rhodospirillaceae bacterium
TAGCCAGCGTCAACACCCATGGCCGCACCGGCGATCAGGCACCCCTCGACCAGCTTGTGCGGATCGTGGCGCATGATGTCCCGGTCCTTGCAGGTGCCGGGCTCGCTCTCGTCCGCATTGATGACGAGGAAATGCGGGCGGCCGTCGCGCTTGTCGTCGGCCGGCATGAAGGACCACTTCATGCCGGCGGGGAATCCGGCCCCGCCCCGGCCGCGCAGGCCGGATTTCTTGATCTGGTCGACGATCCAGCCCCGGCCCTGCTTGATGAAGCCGGCCGTGCCGTCCCAGTCACCGCGCTCGCGCGCGCCTTCCAGCCCCCAGTCTTCAAGGCCGTACAGGTTGGTGAAGATGCGGTCCTTGTCGTCCAGCATTACGCGCCGCTCCCCGCGCTCTTCTTGGCATCGGCCAGACGCGCGGCCTGTTCGATCCACTGCTCCCGGTCGATGCGGCCCTTGAAGCTGAGATAGCCGTCGATCCAGGCCTCCTGTTCCGCACCCCAGGCAGCGATCTGATGGAAATGAAAGATGCCCAGGCTGTTGAGAGTGCCCTCGATCTTCGGGCCGATGCCGTTGATCCGCTTCAGATCGTCCTTCTCGCCGCCTTCCGGTGCGTCGAGCGCGGGCGGACGGTTCGGATCCGAGAGGTCGACCGGCTTCTCTTCGTCGTCGTCGCGGGCAGGAGCCGGCGCCTCGGGCGCTGGTGCTGCTGGCGCCGGCGTGGCCCCGTTCGGCTTCGGCACATTCAGAAGCGTCGTGCGCCCGCCCTCGGGCTCCGAGGAATGACGGCTGTTCTGCGGACCCATCGGCGGGACTTCGCCCTTCTTGAGCGCACGCAGCACCGCCTTGAAATTCTCCTTGGTCAGATCCTCGTAGAAATCGTCGTTGATCTGAACCATCGGGGCGTTGACGCAGGCGCCGAGGCATTCGACCTCGGTCACGGTAAAGAGCCCGTCTTCCGTGCTCTGCCCCGTCGAAATTCCCAGCTCCTCCTTGATCGCGGCGAAAACGTCGTCCGACCCGCGCAGCCAGCAGGGCGTCGTCCCGCAGACCTGAAGGTGGTACTTCCCGATCGGCTCTAGGTTGAACATCGTGTAGAAGGTCGCGACCTCCATCACGCGGATCTTGGCCATGCCAAGGACATCGGCGATATGCTCGATGGCCGCCTGGGGGATCCAGCCGTCATGCTGACGCTGTGCCAGGTCGAGGAGCGCGATCACGGCGCTGGCCTGCCGGCCTTCCGGATATTTCGCGAGCAGCCTGTCGACCGTTTCCTTGTTCTCGGGCGAAAAGGCGAAGGTGGTGGGCTGTTCGTAGGGCCCGGGCGGGATATGGCCGGAACTCATCGGCGAGCATGTGGCCCTTCGACATGAAATCGGTGGCTTGCATGAAGGCGAAGCCCGGCGCGCGAATCTTGCAGCGATAGGGCTTGTTGGTCCCGTCGGAGACGAGATAGACGCCGAACTCGCCCTTCGGCGCCTCGACGGCCGTGTAGGTCTCGCCGGCCGGCACGTGATAGCCCTCGGTATACAGCTTGAAATGATGAATGAGCGCTTCCATCGACTGGTCGATGCGCACGCGAGGCGGCGGGGTGACCTTCTTG
>CAYGKX010000695.1:0-1582 GCA_964350225.1 uncultured Rhodospirillaceae bacterium
CTCTCGCCGGCCTTCACCCAGCAGGGCGAACAATTCGGTTTCGACAAGGTCGCGATCCAGCGCTACCCGGATGTCGAGCGGATCGACCACGTCCACCACGCCGGCAACTCGTCGGGCATCGTCGACGGCGCGTCCGCGATCCTAGTCGGCTCGAAAGAGATCGGCGACAAGCTGGGCCTGACCCCGCGCGCGCGCATCCGTTCCTTCGCCTCGATCGGCTCCGAGCCCTCGATCATGCTGACCGGTCCGGTTGGGGTGGCCCAGAAGGCGCTGAAGAAGGCCGGCATGACCGCGGAAGACATCGACCTCTATGAACTGAACGAGGCGTTCGCCTCGGTCGTCCTGTTCTTCCTCAAGCATCTCGACGTGCCGCACGACAAGATGAACGTCAACGGCGGTGCGATCGCCATGGGACACCCGCTGGGGGCGACCGGCGCGATGATCCTCGGCACGCTGCTCGACGAGATGGAGCGCCGGGATGTCGAGACCGGCCTCGCCACCCTCTGCGTCGGCGCCGGACAGGGCGCCGCAACCATCATCGAACGGGTCAACTGAGCCCGGCTTCGGCAACAGGAGATACCATGAGCCTGGAAAGTGCGACGGCGGCGGTGCGCGAGAAGGTCGCCACCGCCTCGGGGTTCGACGCCTCGGTGAAGTTCGATTTCGAAGACGACGGCGTGATCGTCATCGACGGCAAGGCCGACCCCGCAACCGTGTCCAACGAGGATTCGGAGACGGACTGCACCGTCGCCATGACCCTGGACGATTTCGAACAGATGTTGTCCGGCGATCTTGACCCGACGACCGCCTTCATGATGGGCAAGCTGAAGGTCTCGGGCGACATGTCGGTCGCCATGCGCCTGTCGAGCGTCATTTAGCCTGACCGAGCGCGTTCGACCGCGCGCCCGGCCGTCTGTGAGGTCGGTCACTGTTCGGCAACCACCTGCCTGTTATCTCTCTAGCGAAATGCCCGCCGGGCGTCCGAGATGGCAGGAGGAAGCCGAATGAGTGTCGATATCGTCTTGATGGTCTGGGCCGGCGGGATACTCGCGCTGGGCACTTTCGTGCTGATCGGTCGTGTGACCGACGGCTACGAACGATCCTTTCTCGGGCCGGTTGCCAGCATTCTACTGCTGTTGCTCGCCGTCGCCTATGCGGCGGGCTTCTCCTTTCTGGCCGATATCGTCCGCACCCACGGCGCGACCTACGGTCTGCCGCATGCCGTCCTCGCCATGGCACTGGCGCCCGCGCTCGTCTTCGCCATCCCGGTGGCCCTGGCGGCGCCGTTGCGGGGCCTGCTGGTCCTGATCCTCGTCTATGGCGCGACCGTCGGATTGCACTACCTGCCGCCGCTTTTCCCGGCCCTGCAGCCGCCGCTCCTCGATATGGGGCTCAAGCTCGTCATCGCCTTCGTCCTGGCGGTTCCGATCTATCTGTCGCTGTTCGGGGTTACCGGCTGGGGCTGGCTCATCCCCTTCGCCTTCGCCCTCCAGTTCCTTGGCCCTCTGGCCGCGCAGTATCTCCTGAACCAGGCCGGCCTCGACGCAGCAACCGGCAGCGGAGGGGGGACCGGCAGTGTAGG
>CAYGKX010000696.1:0-1564 GCA_964350225.1 uncultured Rhodospirillaceae bacterium
AGCCCGCGCGCACCGGCGGCCGGTCGGAGAATTTCACCAGCACGTCCTCGAACCCGAAGTCGCGATAGACCTGCATCAGGAGGTCGCAGAAGCTCCGCGTCTCCGACGTGATCTGGTCTTCCGTGCAGAAGATGTGGGCGTCGTCCTGCGTGAAGGCGCGCACCCGCATGATGCCGTGCAAGGCGCCCGACGGCTCGTTCCGGTGGCAGGAGCCGAACTCCGCCATCCTGATCGGCAGGTCGCGGTAGGACGTGATGCCCTGGCGGAAGATCTGCACATGGCCCGGGCAGTTCATGGGCTTGAGGGCGAGCACCTTGTCGCCCTCGTCGGCGGCCGTGAACATGTGCTCCCGGAATTTCTCCCAGTGGCCCGACTTCTCCCACAGGACCCGGTCGATCATCTGGGGCGTCTTGACCTCGACATAGCCCGCGTCCTCCAGCCGGCGGCGCATGTAGCGCTCGGCGATCCGGTAGAGGACCCAGCCCTTAGGGTGCCAGAAGATGCTGCCCGCCGCCTCTTCCTGGAGATGAAAGAGCCCCATCTCCCGGCCGAGCCGGCGATGGTCGCGCTTCTCCGCCTCCTCGAGGCGGTGGAGATAGTCGGCGAGCTGCTTGTCGTCGGCCCAGGCCGTGCCGTAGATCCGCTGCAGCATGGCGTTGCGCGAATCGCCGCGCCAGTATGCGCCGGCGAGCTTCAGCAGCTTGAAGGCCTTGGGCAACTTGCCCGTAGACGGCAGGTGCGGGCCAACGCAGAGGTCTTTCCAGTTGCCCTGGCGGTAGACCGAGATTTCCTCGTCCCGCGGCAGGTCCTGAATGATCTCCGCCTTGTAATGCTCGCCGATCGACTTGAAATGCTCGATGGCCTCGTCCCGGTCCCAGACCTCCCGGTCGATGGGCTCGTCGCGCGCGACGATCTCACGCATCCGCGCCTCGATCTTCTCCAGATCGTCCGGCGTGAAGGGCTCGTCCCGTGCGAAGTCGTAGTAGAAGCCGTCCTCGATGGCCGGGCCGATGGTGACCTGGGTGCCGGGGTAGAGCTCCTGCACCGCCTCGGCCATGACATGGGCGGCGTCGTGGCGGATGAGGTCCAGCACCTCGTCGCCCTTCGGGTCCTTCAGGGTGACGATCTCGACGGCCGCGTCGGCGGCGATTTCGCTCTTCAGGTCGCGCAGAACGCCGTCGACCCGGATGGCGAGCGCCGCCTTGGCGAGCCCCGGGCCGATGGACGCGGCAAGGTCCGCCCCGGTGACGGGCGCGTCGAACGCCTTCACCGTGCCGTCCGGCAAGGTAATCCTGACCTCGCGATCCTGTTCCTGCGCAACCGCCATGAGCGAGCCGGCCTTCCGTCCTGTCACTGATACATCAACAAGAAGCGCCGCGGCGCCAAAGGCGCCCGCGGGCGAGGCCGGAATGTAGGGGTTGGCGGGGAGGAGTCAAGGTGGGGTGCTTCTTTCCCCTCCGATTCTTCGAGCAAGGCAAATCGAACATGAAAAATCAATCCAGGATTGATATTATTTACCTTCATACACCCTCTTGGGATTAGTTGTTCCTATGGAGCTCAAAGG
>CAYGKX010000697.1:0-1556 GCA_964350225.1 uncultured Rhodospirillaceae bacterium
CAGTCCCAACTCCCTGAGTTCGGCGAGCATTTCCGCCGGAGGCTCTTCGTCCGGAGAGTAGTCGTCGGGCAGGTCGTCCGGGGCGTCTTTCGGCTCGAGGTAACGCCAGCCCTGGAAGGGGCGACGCGGTTGGGGGTAGGTCCGCACGACGACGGGATCGCGGACGAGCAGACAACGCGGAATGCCGTCCTCCGATGTAATGGTTTCGATGCCGACGAGCCGCTGCCGGACCCGGACCACGCCCTTGATGACCCAGTAAAGCGAGCCACCGTCGAGCAGGTCCGCCGCCCGACGCGGGGTCTGGCGGGTGCGATGGACCAGCCGGCCCTCGCGGTCGATGCGCCGCGTCTGCAGGTCGAGGAAATGGTCGACATCCTCGACGCCGACGGCAAGCTTGATGAGATGCAGGGTCATGGGGCCAGTATAGAGCACGTCAAAGGTCGCGGGCCGCGCGGGCGCTATGGGAAGAGCCCGAGAAGCGACCACCAGAGATAGGTCAGCGGAACGACGATGGCCAGGTTCACCGCCGCGAGCACCAGGGTCATGCGGGCGGCCCGGGCGAAGGGGATGTCGGCCATCCGGAGCGCGACGATCAGGGGTGCCGTCTGGTAGGGCAGCACCAGCGAGGAATAGCCGACGACGATGGTCATCAGGACGGTGTAGAGCGGCAGGCCGCTCGCCGTCGCCAGGTCGGCAGCGAGAGGTGTCAGGACCGCGGGGACGCCCATCTGGTTGATCCCCATGCCGAGCCCGGTGCTGATCAGGTAAAGCAGGCCGAAATTGAGCGCGTCCTGCCCCGGCTGGAAGTCGACGATGTCCTGCAGGGTGCGGCCCAGAAGGTCGCCGCCGCCGCTCCAGCCGAGGATCTTGCCGATCCCGATCACGCCGGCCGTGTAGAAGAACGTCCCGACCCTGAGATCGACGTCGACCGCGTCCGGCCCCAGCACGCCGATGCGCGGCAGGAGGCAGACAAAGCCCGCCGCAAGGCCGATCCAGCCCGGGTCGATCCCATGCAGGCTGTCGGTCATCCACAGGAGCAAGGCGATGCCGAGGATCGCGGCCATGCGCCGTTCCGGCCAGGTCCAGGGCCCCGGATGGGCGGTCGAGGCGTGCGGGTCGGCGATCTCCGCCCGGAAGAAGAACCAGCAGACCAACGCGACGAGAGCGCCCTTGACCAGGCTGCCGACAGGAAACTGCACCAGCATGTAGCGCGCGAAGGTCAGCTTGATCTCGAAGAGGGCCTCAGCGCTGCCGGCGACGATCATGTTACCGACATTGGAGGGCAGGACCCCGCCCGCCGTCAGGAAGCTCGTCAGGGCGACGGCGAGCACCATGCCGTTCGCCGGCCGGCTCCCGACCGGAAACCCCATGCGTCCCGCGAACGCGATGGCGACGGGCACGAGGATCAGCACCCGGCCCATGACCGACGGCATGACGATCATCAGGATCAGGCTCGCCGTCACAAGGCTCACGACGACACGGAAATAGGTCCCACCGATCAGGGTCAGCAATCCGCGGGCCAGCCGGTCGCCCAACCCGGTCCGTTGCACCCCCAT
>CAYGKX010000698.1:0-1556 GCA_964350225.1 uncultured Rhodospirillaceae bacterium
GGATCAGCGGCGCCCATGGCGGACTGAACGTCTCCTTCTTCGGGGTGCGGGTCGACCGGGCCGGGTCGAACAACACCCGGAAGGATGCCGCCGGCTTTGTAAACGAGAACGACGGCTACAAGAATTCCACACTGCATGGAAAAGTGACCTGGCGGCCGCGCGACTTCCTGGAGTTGAAGTTCGTCGGCCGATACGTGAACCGGCGGTCGGAGACGGACAGCGCCGACTTCGCCACCGGCCAGGCGACGGATACGGACGACGTGACGCGGAATGTCGTTGGGCAGATGCGCGCGAGCGCGACCTTCTTCGCGTTCGACGACCGTTGGCAGACGAATTTCGCGGTCTCCTATTTCGACGCCAAGTCGAAATTCTACACGGACAAGTCGGAGACCCTGCGCCAACGCGCCCAGCGGCTGAAATTCACCGCCCAGACATCCTATCGCTTCGCCACGCCGAAGATTCTCCGCGCCGATCACCAGGTCATCTTCGCGGTCGAACACGAACGGACCTATTTCAAGAACCGGGCGGAGACGACAATTTTCGGCGATCCCAACCAGGACCGCCGCCGCCTGCAGACCGGCTGGGTCGGGGAGTACCGCCTGTCCCTGTTGGACCGCGTCTTCCTGACGGGGGCCCTGCGCTATGACGTGAACGGCGACTTCAAGAACCAGCTGACCTGGCGCGGCACTGTGGCCTACCTGATCCGGAAATGGGGCACCAAGTTCCACGCGAGCGGCGGGCGGGGCGTCAAGGACCCGAGCTTCTTCGAGCAATATGGTTTCTCGACCGGCGGCCTGTTCCCCTTTATCGGCAACCCGGACCTGACCCCCGAGAGCGCAATCGGCTGGGATATCGGTGTCGAGCAGAGCTTCTTCAAACGCCGGCTCGTGGTCGACCTGACATTCTTCCAGTCCTGGCTGAAGGACGAGATCGTCTCTGTCGACGGGCCGGTGCCCTTCAGCTCCAGCGTCGCCAACCTGCCGGGCAAGAGCCGGCGCTATGGCCTCGAGTTCTCTCTGACGGCCAAGATCGTCAAGGGCCTCACGGTCAAGGGCAGCTACACATATCTCGTCGCCCAGGAGTCGACCGGCCTTCAGGAGGTACGCCGGCCACGCCATTCCGGCAGCGTCCACGTCAACTACCGCTTCCTGGAGGGCAAGGCGAACCTCAACCTCGGCGTCCGGTTCAACGGGCCGATGTACGACACCAATTTCGTCGCGGGGCGGGTGCAGTTGGGCGGCTACACGCTGGTGACCCTCGCCGGGTCGTATAAGCTGCACCGCTATGTCACACTCTTCGCCCGGGTTGAGAACCTGTTCGACCAGGACCGGCAGGAAGTCTTTGGTATCCAGGGTCCGGGCATCGGCGCCTATGGCGGCGTCAAGCTCAACCTTGCCCTGTTCGAGTAGCCTCCGCTGCGCCGCCGCCGCCGGCTTTCTGCTGGCGGCGGCGTGTGCGACGACACCGGTCTCGGCCAAACCGGCACGAATCGTGTCGCTCAACCTCTGTGCGGGGCAGATCCTGATCGATCTGGTCGACCCCTCGCGGATTGCGTC
>CAYGKX010000699.1:0-1546 GCA_964350225.1 uncultured Rhodospirillaceae bacterium
GCCGCCAGACCGACCTGTTGCTGGCGGCCGGCAGGACCGGGCGGGCGGTCAATGTCAAGAAGGGTCAGTTCCTGGCGCCCTGGGACATGGCGAATGTCGTGAAGAAGATCGCCAGCACCGGCAACGACAAGATCCTGGTGACGGAGCGGGGCGCCTCCTTTGGCTACAACACGCTCGTCTCCGACATGCGGTCGCTGCCGATCCTGGCGGAGACCGGCTATCCTGTCGTCTTCGACGCGACCCATTCGGTGCAGCAGCCGGGCGGGCAGGGGACCACCTCGGGTGGCCAGCGGGAATTCGTGCCGGTTCTCGCCCGGGCCGCCGTCGCGGTCGGTGTCGCCGCCGTCTTCATGGAAGTCCATCAGGACCCGGACAACGCGCCATCGGACGGCCCCAACATGGTCCATCTCAAGGACCTGCCCGCGCTGCTCGAGCGTCTCGTCGCGTTCGACCGGCTGGCGAAATCGACCGCCGCGGCCTAGTTCCAACGGCGACTTGTCGATCGGAAGAGCGTAGTCTGCCCGCCATAGCCAGGGAGGTTACGATGACCCGCATTCTTCTCTCCGCATTGATACTCGCGAGCGCGACCCTGTTCGGTCTGGCCGGACCGGCGAGCGCGGAAAGCTTCACGCGCGACGACTATCTCGACGTGACGGCCCGGAAGAAACTGCCGCCGGCGACAAAAGGCAGCGCCCTCGCCGCCGTCGCGGTCTATATCGCGACCATGCCCTACCTCGACGCCAAGGCGATTTCGATCGAGGTCCTGGCGGACGATGCTGGACGTCGCGTCTATCGCATCGACCTGATCTGCAAGTCCGCCGAGGAATGCGGGGACGATTCCGTCGCCTCGACGCGGGAGGCGCTGGAGCTCAAACGCGGCGCCGACGGCGGTTGGGCCATCGTCTGGGTCGGCAGCCAGTCGATCTGCCAGGAGGGGCGGGGCCACCAGGACTGGTCCAAGGCTCTCTGCAAGTAGGCGCGGGCCGTAACACCCGTTCGGCAACCCGCGCCATTGTCTGGCACGGGCCGATCGGTTATTGACCTGACGCCCGGGCGGCGTCGCCAGCCCCGGGTCATCCCCGAAGCCCCATCCAGACAAGAAGACCTGCCATGACCGCCATCCTCGATATCATCGGCCGCGAGATCCTCGACAGCCGCGGCAATCCCACGGTCGAAGTCGACGTCGTCCTCGACAGCGGCGTGCGCGGCCGGGCGGCCGTCCCCTCCGGCGCGTCGACCGGCGCCCACGAGGCGGTCGAGCTGCGCGACGGCGACAAGGAACGCTACGGCGGAAAGGGGGTCACCAAGGCTGTCGACGCCGTCAACGGCGAAATTTTCGATGCCTTGTCCGGTCTCGAGGCCGAGGAGCAGGTCCATCTCGATCGCATCATGATCGAACTCGACGGCACGCCCAACAAGGCGCGGCTGGGCGCCAACGCAATCCTCGGTGTCAGCCTCGCGGTCGCCAAGGCCGCGGCGCAGGAAAGCGGGCTGCCGCTCTATCGCTATCTGGGCGGGCCGAGCGCGATCACCCTGCCGGTGCCGA
>CAYGKX010000700.1:0-1541 GCA_964350225.1 uncultured Rhodospirillaceae bacterium
ACGATGCGGCCGACGCCCGCCGGAATCCAGTGAGCACCGAACCGGCGTCGGTACTGTCCGGAAAGGGCGTCGAGGACGTCGAGGACGTCGCCGCAAAGGACGACAGGTGAGCGCGCGGTCCGCGACACGGCGGTTCGGCCGGTACACGGTTGAGCTGTCGAGCCTCGACAAGCCGTATTTCCCCGACGATGGCATCTCGAAGGGCGAGGTCGTCGATTATTACGCCGCAGTGGCCCCCCTGATGCTGCGCCACCTGAAGGGCCGGGCGCTGACCCTGCATCGCTTTCCCGACGGGATCGGCGAGGAAGGCTTCTACCAGCAGGCGGCTGGCGACCATTATCCCGACTGGATCCAGACGGCGCGACTGGAGAAGCGGGAGGGCGGGGCGGTCGAACATGTGGTGTGCGACAAGGCGGCAAGCCTCGTCTATCTGGCCAATCAGGGCACGATCACGCCCCACGCGTGGCTCAGCCGGGTCGACGCGCCGGATTGTCCGGACCTGATGCTCTTCGACCTCGACCCGCCGTCCGACGATGCGGTGGATCTGGTTCAACTTGCTGCCCGGACGATCCGCGAGATACTCGAGGACATCGGCCTCACCGCCTTCGTCAAGACCTCCGGCTCCCGTGGGCTTCATGTCGCTGTCCCGCTCGACCGCAAGGCCCGCTTCGATCGGGTGCGCGATTTCGCCCGGGACGTGGCGGCGGTCGCGGCGGCGCGGGAGCCGGGGAAGCTGACGGTGGCCCAGCGGAAGGACAAGCGAAGCGGCCGGCTGTTCCTCGATATCCTGCGGAACGCCTATGGCCAGACCGCCGTCGCTCCCTTCGCCCTGCGTGCCAGGCCCGGCGCGCCGGTGGCGCTGCCGCTGGACTGGGAGACGGCCCTCGGCCGGGATTTCGCGCCGCGACGCTGGAATTTGCGCGAGATTGTGAAAACCGTCGAGGACTTCGACGATCCCTGGGCCGGCATTTACGGCCGGGGAAAGTCGCTTACAGGGCCACGGGGGTTGCTGAACGAGTTCCCCGAAATCGGGGGCAAGGCCGGCGGCGAAGAATGACCGGGGCCCGACCGGCCCCAAAAGGTTAATGAATTGTAAATTTTTCTCGCTTCCGCCATGTTACCTGAGATGTTTCGACGACTTGGCAACAGGAGTGGGAGATGAAGAAGCTTTTCACGGCGGCAATTCTTGCCGGGGGACTGACGCTCGGTTCCGCGTTCGCACCGAACAAGGCCGAGGCGAACTGGTTCCAGGGGGGTATCGCCTGGTACACCTCGTGCATGATCACACATGCCCATATTTTCATTCAGTATAATTACACGGGCAGCGAGGCATCCAATTATTGCTGGGGCAATTAGGCCAACCGGTGAGGGGGGACGATCCGGCAAAAGCCGAAGATTCCGCGCATGACCGGTTGACAGAAGCGCGTCAAATCCGTAGATGCTCCGCGTTCCGGTTCGGGTCTTCCGGACCCGCCGGGTCTCACCCATGGCGGAGTAGCTCAGCTGGTTAGAGCAGCGGAATCATAATCCGCGTGTCGGGG
>CAYGKX010000701.1:0-1539 GCA_964350225.1 uncultured Rhodospirillaceae bacterium
GCTGGTCGACATCGTCAAGGGCCAGAGCGACCCGATGAAGGCGATGGAGGAGCTCATGAAATATGCCGAGCACCTGACGAAGAACCTGCCGAAGCCGCCTGGCGGCTGAGGCCCGTCGGCTAAGGCCCGTCGGCCGGCACCCGGACGGAGTCCGCGCGTCTGGCCGGCCCTGCAACGGGGTGGGGCCTGCGAGCGGCGCTGGCCGCCTCGGGGACCCGCGCGCACCTTTCGGATGCCCTCCCTTGCACAGGGATGCTTTGCCGGGCGATGCTGGGGAAAGAGCTTTCCCGCGAGAGGACGGATAGATGGCCGACGATGTACGCACCCAGCCGACCCCCGATGCGGCTCCCGGCGCGCGGGCTATCCGCCGGCGCAGGGGCCGTCGGTGAAGAAGGTGATGCCGTCGCTCGAAAAACACTCCCGCCGCTTTCTCGAACTCTGCCCCTTCCTGGTGCTGGCGACGGCGGGCGACGCCTCGCCCAAGGGCGACCCGCCGGGCTTCGTCCGGGTGATCGACGACAAGACGATCCTCATCCCCGACCGGCTCGGCAACAACCGGCTCGATTCGATGCAGAACATCCTCGACGACCCCCGGGTCGGGCTCCTCTGCTTCCTGCCGGGCCTGAACGAAACCCTGCGCATCAACGGCCGGGCGGAGATCGTGACGGACCCGGATCTCCTCGCCCCCTCCGCCGTGCGCGGCAAGGCGCCGAAATCCGGCCTCCTCATCCATATCGACGAGGTCTTCATTCACTGCGCCAACGCGATCCTGCGCTCCCGCCTCTGGGACCCCGACCGCCACATCGACCGCGCCGATTTCCCACCCATCGGTCAGGTCTACGCCGACCATATCGGCCGCAGCGAGGAAGGCGAGACGATCGAGAAACTCTACGCCGAAACGCACAACGACGAGGCGCTTTATTAGAGGGAGATCGTCGAAGACACCGGTCGTTTAGCATCGAGTGGCGTCAATTATTTATAATTGCGGCTAGGGTTTTGACGCCTTCGTCCCCATATGTTCTGCATCAGCAGTGCGCACCGTGCGCGATGCCGAACGTTAGGAAAACATATCGACGCTGTCTTCCCCGACCGCTTGAGCCCGACGGACCAAGCGCGTCTTCGCCGCGAAGCGCACCGCTTCCAGGCGCCGATCCTGCACAGAGCTCTGTTCCAGATCGCCACGTCTTTCGGCGGATTTCTGGCCACCTGCGCCGCGATGTATGCGCTGGCCGGTGTGACTCTTTGGCTTGCGCCTCTGCTGGCGCCTCTCGCCGCGGGCTTTCTGGTGCGGATCTTCATCATTCAGCACGACTGCGGCCACCAGTCCTTCTTCGCGTCGCGCCGGGTGAACAATGGGCTCGGCTTCACCTGCAGCCTCCTGACCTTGAGCCCCTATGCCTCGTGGCGGCGGCAGCATGACGGCCATCACGGGGTCTGGAACGATCTGGACAGGCGGCAGAGCGGCGCTGACATATACTCGTCCTGCCTGACGGTCGCGGAGTATCGCCGGCTGCGTCCGATGCAGCGCTTCTGGTACAG
>CAYGKX010000702.1:0-1522 GCA_964350225.1 uncultured Rhodospirillaceae bacterium
GACGTGATCTGGAACCTCAAGCGGGTCGGCGATCCCAAGAACGGCAATCCTGTTGCCTTCGTCTGGGCCTCCGTCACCAATCTCAAGGCCGACGGCAACGTCATCACCGGCGACGTCAAGCAGTTCATGCCGGACTTCTTCAAGTGGATGGCCTTCCTGACCGCCTATGTCCTGCCGCCGCACTATTACGAGAAGGTCGGCAAGGACGGCTTCGAGAAGAAGCCCATGGGCTCCGGCCCCTTCACGGTCGACGAGTTCCAGCGCGGCTCCTTCGTCCGCCTCAAGGCCAACCCGAACTACTGGGGCAAGAAGCCGGCCTTCGAGACGGTGGTTTTCAAGTTCGTCACGGACCCCTCGGCGCGCGTCGCGGAGATCGAGAGCGGCCGTTCCGACCTCACCCTGAATATTCCGTTTGAGGAATTCGACCGCCTGAAGAAGAAGCCGGGCCTGGTCGGCGTCTCGACGCCGGTCTCCGACATCACGATGATCTTCTTCAACGACACGGGCCCGATGGAGGACCCGAACGTCCGCAAGGCTGCGGTCCATGCCGTCAACAAGGCGGCGATCGTGAAGGCGCTCCTGCGTGGCTACGGCGTCCCGATCGACACGCTCCTGGCCCCGGAATACGAAGGGTTCGACCCCTCGATCAAGGTCCCTTACGACCCCAAACTGGCGGTCGAACTGCTCGCAAAGTCGGGCTATTCCCGCTCCAAGCCGGTCAAGTTCAAGATCCAGACGACACGCGGCTACCTGCCCAAGGACTACGAAGTCATCCAGGCCATTGTCGGCATGTGGCGCCGGGTCGGCATCCAGGCGGAGATCGAGGTCTACGAGGTCGCCAAGCATTTCGAGCTGCGCGCCCGCGACCAGCTGGCGCCGGCCGCCTTCTACAGCTGGGGCAACTCGATCGGCGACCCCTCTACCTCCGTCGGCGCGGCCATGTTCGGCCCCTCGCCCCACTCGGTCTGGGACACGAAGGACCTCGACGCCATGATCGGCCCGCTCTGGGGCGAGAAGGACGAGAAGAAGCGCATCGAAGGCTGGAAGAAGGTCAACCGCTACATCGCGGAAAACGCCTATGTCCTGCCGCTCTACCAGCAGGTGCAGCCGGTCGTGCACAAGGCGGGGCTGAAGTTCACGCCCTATATCCCGAACTTCATCCTGCCCGACACGATGGGCAAGGGCTGAGGGGCCAAAGGCAGAGGTCCAAAGAAGACAGCGATGCGCGAAGGCGCGGCTCGACATCCAATCCTTCGACAGGCTCAGGATGAGGGGAGAGTGAAAGAGGAGAGGGGGATCGAGGCGGTAGCCTGCCGTGACACCGGGTGGAGCCGCCGTCCGATCCCCGAAGTCGTTCGCGTCCGCTTCTCTACGTCCCGCCTCACCCCGCGCCTGTCGAAGGGTCGGATGACGGGCACGCCGCCTGCCGCCACCTTGCGGCTATGAGCTTCCTTCTCCGCCGGCTCGCCCTTCCGCCGCCCACGCGGTTCGGCGTGGCGATCATCGGCTGTGTCCTGCTCAG
>CAYGKX010000703.1:0-1518 GCA_964350225.1 uncultured Rhodospirillaceae bacterium
CTCGCGCGGATAGATGTTGGTGCCGCCGGAAATGATCATGTCCTTCGACCGGTCCTTGAGGGTGACGAAGCCGTCCTCGTCCATCGCCCCCATGTCGCCCGTATGCAACCAGCCGCCCCGCAGCGCCTCCGCCGTCGCCTCGGGGTTCTTCCAGTAGCCGGCCATCACGACGTCGCCGCGCACGACGACCTCGCCGACCTCGCCCGCGGGAAGTTCGTTATCCTCGGGATCGAATATCTTCACCTCGACATCGGTGCGCGCGATCCCGACCGAGGCGAGACGCTCCCGGTAGCGCGGATGTTCCGTGTCCATGTGGAACTCGCGCGGCAGGCCGGTGATCGTCATCGGGCTCTCGCCCTGACCGTAGATCTGGACGAATTTCTGGCCCAGCCGGTCGATCCCGCGCAGAAGGTCGGCGACATACATCGGCCCGCCGCCGTAAACGATCGTCTTAAGGTTCGCGAGGTCCGCGCCGTCGATTGCCGGACTGTCGAGCAACCGCACGATCATGGTCGGCGCGAAGAAGAACATGGCGCCTGGCCACCGGCCGATCAGCTCGACGGTTTCCGCCGGCTCGAAGCCGCCGCTCTCGGGGATGACCTGGACCGCGCCGCGCGCGACATGGGGCAGGCCGTAGCAGCCGGAGCCATGGGACATCGGCGCGCAATGGATGATGCTGTCGGTCGGTGCGACCGGGTCGACATCGGCGAAATAGTTCATCGTCATCGAGACGAGGTTGCGGTGGGTCAGGACCGCGCCCTTCGGCCGGCCGGTCGTGCCGCTGGTATAGAAAAGCCAGGCCGGGTCCGTCGGATCGACCTCGGCGAGAGGCAGGGGGTGGGTGCCGAGCATCGCCCGCCATTCAGCGCCGTCGGCGAGGAGAATGTGCTCCAGAGCATCGATTTCCGCCTCGAGGCCGGCCACGGTCTCCGCCTTGTCCTGGCTCGTGAAACAGACGCGTGTGCCCGAGTGCTCCAGAATGTAGGCGAATTCCCGCCGGTGCAGCTTGGCGTTGATCGGCACGGCACAGAGGCCTGCCTGCCAGCAGGCCCATTTGACAACGGCGAATTCCGGGCAGTTGGACATGACGATCGCGACCCGGTCGCCGGAGGCGAGCCCCATGCCCGTCTTGAGCGCGGCGGCAAGCCCGGCCACCTGACGCCGGAATTCGGTGTAGGTCGAGACCGTTTCGGCGCCCCGGGCCAGCGCAGGGCGCTCCCCGTGCAACTGCGCCGTCTTTTCCAGCAAGGCCGCGATATTCACGGCGTCCCTCCCTCATATTCCCGTCGGCGCTATACTTCCGGCTTCGGCGGGCCGGGGCAAGGCGCACCGGCGAATGGCAGGGACAATCGGGAGGAATGGATGTCCGGCAAGGCGGCGAACAACCGGCGGATCGACGGCAACCGGCTTTGGGACAGCCTGATGGAGATGGCGCGGATCGGCGCGACCGAAAAGGGCGGCGTCTGCCGCCTCGCGCTGACCGATCTCGACAAGGCGGCCCGCGACCTGTTTGTCCAA